>CAYWYT010000710.1:0-1239 GCA_964462665.1 uncultured Woeseiaceae bacterium
CCGCCACTCTTCTGGATATTAATAGTTGCAATTTCGCAAGGAATTACAAAGGAGATATCTGTCACAATCATCCCATCGACCTCATAGACAGCTTCGGCCGGGGTTGTTGAACTCATGGACTTCTGCCCGCGTATATACGCCCCTTCGCCACCTCCACCTGAACCTCCAATAATCTGAACCTCAGGAAAATTAGCTCTGAGCAATGAGAATACATCTCCGTAGATGCAGAAATTATTATTTTCATGTGACAGATTAGCCAGGGCATAAGAGAGCTGATCAGGCTTAATATATCCCTGACCGGCGGCCAAATCTCGGTTCTTCTTGCTATCCTTGAAAATCAGGTTGGCTGAGATAAAATCATCCTTGGGGGTCACTCGCATTTCAAACAGATTAAACACCTTTGTTTTGATCACTATCACGTCTTTATCATTACAGACCAATTCAAACTGCCCAAGGGAATCGGTCATCACAGCAGACTTGGCTTTTTTGGCAACCACCTCCACATTCTGCACAGGGTAATGGTTAAAGGTGAGGATCTCCCCTTTAACTACGTGGGTTTGGGAAAATGCAGGAAAGGTCATTAACAGGAATACGCTTATTGCAACTATTGTTCTCATGGCTTTTGGTTTATCAAGCAATATAATTGATTTTAATAACTCTTAAGTCTATCCAGAGCCTGGTGTTCATGTTCCCATAATCGGGCAAGCACATCCGGTGGCAAGTCAGTTGTACTTGTGGACATGGTAATCTGCCTTTCCGGGAATTCACGTTCAAAGAGGTATTGGGCTCTCTCGGCGTGAAAATCCGAAGTTACAACAATGAGTACGGCCTCCGGGTATAAATCCAGGATTGGGTGCGCCAGGGAGGCATCTTCTATGGTATTCCTGCTCTCTGCACTGGGAAGAAACGCCGATTCAGGAATCCCGCGAGTCACCAGGTCTTTTTGCTCATAGAACCCTTGGGGCTTGTCCGTGGTATTGAAATGCGCACCCCAGCCTCCGGTAGGGAGAACTGCGTATTCCGGATTCCTTTCAAATTCGGCAAAGGCTTGTGAACATCGTTCCAAAGCAATACTTAATAGTCTGCCCCGGAAGTCATTAGGGGAACCCAGAACGATAATTACTCCATCAGTAGCCATATTTATCTTTTCATCTATTTTAGTGTGGTATATACATTCTTCATCACTGCGGTCTTCCCTTCATCTTCAGCTACCGCATAAGTAGTAAACATCATCACTCC
>CAYWYT010000711.1:0-1234 GCA_964462665.1 uncultured Woeseiaceae bacterium
CCCATAATAACAACCGTAGGGAGTTTCCCATAAAGATTGCTGGCAAAAGTGCGTCTCATTGCGTGACTGGTTAGGACTTTATATTTCGGATAGATACCTAAAACTCTCATATTGTTTGCTCCAGTTAAATAACCTTCAACTGGATAATTCAGACCCATAGCTTTAAACAGGTCCTTTATTTTTCTATTAAAAACAGGATGTGATAAGGGATAAATCTCATCAATAAATCCTTTGATTCTTGGGTCTAATGGTATAACTATGTTTTGCTTTGTCTTTTGAGTAATGAGTTCAAGCATATCATTGGAGATATTGAAGCTTTTGATCTTCATTAGGTCTGATATCCTCAAACCAGTTGTACAACCAATTAAAAATAATTTTTTGACATTATTTAAGCTGTCTGTAGGTGGTGTAAATTTGAAGAGATTAGTTACTTCATCTTCATTTAAATAATGTGTTACAGAAGAAGTTTTAAGCATCTTAAATGAAAGTATATTCCTTCTTATTTGGAGATCATTTATGTCAGCATATTTAATTATCTGTTTTATAATCTGGAGATGTTTATTGATGCTTGATTCTGCATATTTTTTTTTGAGTAATTCATGTGTAAAATTTGTTATCCAATTCAAATCACAATCTATTATTTTTATTGGAGCTATTCCTTTTAGTTTAGTTTTTAAAGTTCCTAACCTTTTCAATCCAGAACTACTTAATTTACAATTAGTCTTATATATTTCCAGATACTGAAGCAATGTTGGCTCGTACTCCTTAATTGGATTAAAATAATTATTATGGAGCTTTATAATCAATTCTTTATCGATAATTTTCTTTAATAGTTTAGCCTTATTTATTTCATCCAATAAATATGATTTGAATGTAAATAATTCTTTATTTATGTAATGATTGCTATTTGTTGATTGAGATTTCCTATTCCAAATATCGAGAGGGTTTAATTTGAAGGGTAGTATTTTTGTTAAACTGAGCCCATTTGAACACCTGTAATAAATACTTTTTGACGTAGCCCTGGTTATAAATTGTATGTTCACACTTAAAATCCTATAAATCGAACATTAAAGATATTGTAGCATGGAGACTTACATTTGGTCTTTTTAATTGAATTATTAACAAGTATTGAATCCCGATAATATTTCGGAGTATTATGAGCTAGAACCCACAGGGAAAGCGGGCGTGGTGAAATTGGTAGACACGCTAGACTTAGGATCTAGTGCCTCACGGT
>CAYWYT010000712.1:0-1234 GCA_964462665.1 uncultured Woeseiaceae bacterium
AATTTCCCGAGGCTGGCTGGGACAAGGTCATGAATATCAACGTCAAGTCGCCGTTTTTCTTGACGCAGGCATTGTTGCCTTTGTTGGACAAGTCGGCCAGCGCCGCGGACCCTGCGCGAGTAATCATGATCGGATCGGTGGACGGCCTGAACGTCAATGCATTGCCGACGTTCTCCTACGGACCCAGCAAGGCTGCTGTCCACCATCTTGCACGTACCCTGGCGTCGCACCTGGCGAGTCGCAACATCACGGTTAATGCGATCGCACCGGGTCCGTTCCCCAGCAAGATGATGGCGAAGACGCTTGAGAGTATGGGTGAGAGAATTCGACAGGGCGTACCGCTGAAGAGGATCGGCCAGGCTGAGGATATGGCAGGCACAGCAATTTTCCTTGCGTCCAAAGCAGCGAGCTATATAACGGGCGTCATTATTCCGGTGGACGGTGGCATCACCGGTGCCAAAACAACTCTTTAGGGTCGTATGTCCGAACAACTAGACTGCGTGATCATAGGCGCCGGCGTTGTCGGTCTCGCAATCGCACGACGCATGGCAATGGCAGGGCGCGCTGTCGTCGTGCTGGAGCGCGAAGAACACATTGGCATGCACAGCAGTAGCCGTAATTCCGAGGTTATTCATGCAGGGCTCTATTATCCGGAAGAGTCTCTAAAGGCCAAACTTTGTGTCACCGGCAAGAATCTGCTGTTTGCATTTTGTGACGAGCATCGGATTCCGGTCGAGCGTATCGGTAAGTTAATCGTCGCGTCCGGCGACAGCGATCTCGAGCGCTTAAACGCTATTCGTGCACAGGCTGAAAAAAACGGCGTTACTGACTTACACCCAATGAGTTCGAGACAGGTTCAGGAGATCGAGCCAGCGGTCGTGTGCGCCGCAGCATTGTTGTCACCTTCTACCGGCATTATTGACTCGCATGCTTACATGCTTGCTTTGCAAGGCGATATTGAGGCTTTCGGCGGCGTCGTCTTGTGCAACAGCGAAGTATCCGCAGTGGCGGTGCACAACGACGGTTTCTTTTTCAGCCTGGCGTCTATCGAGGACGAAGAATTTGTCTGCAACACCCTGATTAACTCTGCCGGGCATGATGCGCAGGCGATAGCCAGGCAACTGGGACCGAGCGAGCCGCCAACGAGATACCTCGCGAAAGGTGAATACTATGCCTATCAGGGTCGTTCACCATTCAAACATCTGATTTATCCGCTGCCCATAGAGGGCGGTCT
>CAYWYT010000713.1:0-1230 GCA_964462665.1 uncultured Woeseiaceae bacterium
ATCCGCGTCCATCGCAGCGACCGTGTTAGCGAGCAGCTGATTTCGCAATGGGTCATTGGGCCAGGTAGGACAAGGCTCCTCCCAGTCATCCGGCTTGATATCGAGGGGATACTCGGCGTAAAAGTCGAACGCATCGCGGGACTCCGCTGCGTACTCGCCGGTTTCGAGAACCGTATTGACGTCAAGGAATGGCGGCGAATCCAGTGATCGCAGGTATTGACCAACGTCGTAGCGGAATCGCCCGCAGTAATTTATGGTGTCGCTGATCGCATCGAACCCGACCACCGCAACGGGGTCGACAATCGTTGCACCCGCGGCTTTTAGATCCTCTATGGCTGCGTAAAAGAGCGCCTTGACTTCGGGGTCTGCATCTTCGTGATCGACCAGCCGTCGCAATACGCCGATGCGCTTGCCCTTAAGACCGTCCGCATTCAGGAATTTCGAGTAATCGTCTTCGCGCTTATCCGCAATGGTCAGCGGGTCGGCCGGGTCATAACCCGCGACGACGTTGAACAGTCGGACACCGTCTTCCACGGTGCGGGCCATGGGCCCGGCAATATCGCGATCGAAGATCAGCGGGATCACGCCGTCGCGACTGGTCAGCCCGATGGTCGAGCGGATACCGAACAGAGCGAGGTGCGACGAGGGTCCGCGAATTGAGTTTCCGGTATCGCTACCCATGCCTGCGACGCCGAAGTTTGCAGCGACGCCGGAGGCGGTTCCGCCTGACGACCCCGCGGGCACATGCCCGATGTCATAGGCATTCGCGGTGCGGCCGTAGGATGAGGACACGGTCTCTCTCGGGCTGAACGCCCACTCGGCCATATTCGTTTTGGCCAATACGATGGCGCCTGCGTCACGGAGTCTTCGGACCATGAATGCATCGTCCGGCGGATAGCTTTGCTTGAGCGCGATCGAGCCACCGGTCGTGACCATGTCATGGGTGTCGAAGTTGTCCTTGATCAAAAGCGGCGCACAAAAAAGATCCGGTAATTCGTCGCCGTTGCGAACCGCTGCGTCCACCTCATCGGCCCGTTCCAGCGCCTTCGGGTTCACAACAGTGATCGCGCTTACACCGCTGGATTTGTCGTACACCTCAATCCGCTCGATGTAGCCCGCGACGACCTCATGGCAGGTCACATTACCGGCTCTGACCGCGTTCTGAATATCGGCAATGCTTGCCTCTACAAGTGAGAACGACGTATCAGGTTTCGGAGCGCAGGCAGCAAG
>CAYWYT010000714.1:0-1230 GCA_964462665.1 uncultured Woeseiaceae bacterium
CACGGCTGCCGCCGTTGTTTCAATCTGTGCAATTCATTTCCGACACTGTTCGACGCAGTGGATGAATCAGAAAGTATGGAAGTGGATACGGTTCCCAAGAAGGCCTATTGGGATGTGGTCGACCACTGTTATCTCTGCGACATGTGTTACATGTCGAAATGCCCGTACGTGCCACCGCACGAGTGGAACGTCGACTTTCCGCATCTGATGCTGCGCGCCAAAGCGGTGCGCTTCAAGCAAGAGGGCGCATCAATGCGCGACCGCGTGTTGAGCGCGACCGATACCGTAGGCAGTCTCGCCGGCATCCCGGTCGTGGTGAAGGCAGTGAATGCGAGCAATCGCAGCAAGATCGGACGTAAGTTGCTTGAGAGCACGCTCGGCGTGCATCGCGACGCGCCAATCCCGGAGTACCACTCAAATACAGCGCGCAAGCGTCTGCAGTCACGGCTAGGTGCAAGCGGTGACGCCGCGCAGCCGACCGACAATACGCGTGGCAAGGTAGTCATGTATGCAACCTGCTACGGCAATCGTAATCTTCCGTCTATGGATGAGGATTTGGTTGCGGTGTTTGAACACAACGGAATCCCGATCGCATTGGCTGAGAAAGAAGCTTGTTGCGGCATGCCCAAGCTGGAGCTTGGTGACCTGGAGGCGGTTGCCAAGGCCAAGGAGATCAATATTCCGGTGCTCGCCGCCTGGGTGGATAAGGGGTGGGATATCGTTACGCCGATTCCGTCCTGCACGTTAATGTTCAAGCAGGAGTTGCCGTTGATGTTCCCGGACGACCCCGAGGTGCTCAAAGTTCGCGACGCGATGTTCGATCCGTTCGAATACCTGATGTTGCGTCACAAAGACGGCAAGCTCGATACCGAATTTAAAAGCTCTCTGGGCAAGATTTCCTATCAGGTCCCTTGTCATCTTCGTGTGCAAAATATCGGTCTTAAGACTCGCGATATTCTGCAACTGGTTCCAGACACGAGCGTCGACGTGATCGAACGATGCTCAGGTCACGATGGCACTTACGCGGTGAAGAAAGAATTCCATGAAATTTCGAAAAAGATCGCGCGCCCGGTCGTAAACAAGGTTAAAAAGGGCGCTGCCGAGCATTTCATCAGTGATTGCCCAATGGCGGCGGAACAAATCGCGCAAGGGCTCGAAGAACACGACGCCAAGCACCCGATGGGGCTGCTGCGGCAGGCATACGGTATCTGACAACATGCAAAAACTGAC
>CAYWYT010000715.1:0-1227 GCA_964462665.1 uncultured Woeseiaceae bacterium
GTGCATAATAGCAATATTGCCGGCGACGGCTACGCCTTGTATTCTGCCGCGCTGCCAGCCCATTTTTCTCAGGACGCCACATGACAACCGGTCCCGTCAGTTTCAAAGCCCGTCACAGCATCGAGCAAGTAGAAGAAGGTAACGATCTCGCGCCCAAGTTCGACGATCGCGGACTCATTACCGTGGTGACAACCGATGCCACCTCGGGCGAATTATTGATGCAGGGCTACATGAATGCCGAGGCACTCGGGCTGACAATTGCTACGGGTGAAGCGCACTACTTCAGCCGCAGCCGGCAGGTTCTCTGGCACAAGGGCGCGACCAGCGGATTTACGCAAAAAATCCGCGAGCTGTTAGTGGACGACGATCAGGATTGTATTTGGCTGCGCGTGGAGGTTGCCGGCGGCGCCAGTTGCCATGTTGGCTACCGCAGTTGTTTCTATCGCCGCGTGCCCGTCGGGGCCGCTGGCGAGGTCGAGCTCGAATGGACCGACACCGAGAAAGTATTCGACCCGCTAGAAGTGTACGGCGACGCGCCAAACCCAACTAAACTCTAAAACTCACCCTCGGCGTCATGGCGACGCTTTTCGCGCAGGCGCTGCGCAGCCGGTTGCGGTTCGCGATACGCAATAGCTCTGGCCTGATAGGTGTATTCGATCGAGCCGATCAGCCACAAGAAATAGCCCCCCAGCTCAATGAACTCTTCGACCGCCAGTTTGACGATCCGCTGATAGTCGTCACCGAGTATCGACATCCATAACGGTTCATGGCCAACCAACATGACGAATGGGAAATGGATGATGGCACCGGCGAAAAGCAAGGCTATGCCAGGCGAAGGCCAAATGCGGCCCCACGCGATCTTCAAGCGTTTGCGTTGTCGGTAGGTATAGGTGATGACCAATGCAGCCGCGATCGCAACCAGTGACTGCCATAAGCTATCGACGATAAAGCGATCAAAAAAATAATCGAGTTCGCGAATAATGAATGCCAGCGCAAGGCCGCCGAAGGGAAATGCTATTGGGCGTTGTGACGGGCAATTCTTCGCCACCCAGGCCATAAGCAATCCGCAGATTGCGAGCATGAATGGTTGAATAATTTCGATCGGCGAAAATTCGCTGGTACCGAATTTGTCGCTTTCGCTCACCATTACATGCAATTTGAGACTCCCCGGAAACGAAATCTCAAGCTGCGTCAGCATCCACGTAATGCATGCGACGCCCAGGAAAT
>CAYWYT010000716.1:0-1226 GCA_964462665.1 uncultured Woeseiaceae bacterium
GGTCGTAAACGCGGCAACATCGCCATCTGCGCACGTGATTCAATTTGAAATACGCCCATCGTGTCGCCGCGACAAATCATGTCGTACACAAGCGGGTCTTCGGCAGGCACGCTCGCCAATGTCAGCTCACGCCCATCGAACTGCCGAATCAAATCGAAGCTGCGCCGAATCGCAGTCAACATTCCAAGCCCAAGTACATCGACCTTGAGCAAGCCAAGATCCTCAAGGTCAGTTTTCTCCCACTGGATAACAGTGCGATCCGGCATCGCTGCGTTTTCCACCGGCACTAAACCGGACAATGGGCCATTAGAAATAACGAAGCCGCCCACGTGCTGCGACAGATGCCGCGGAAAACCCATTACTTCGCGCACCAGATACAAAAGCCGCTTGATAATCGGGCTTTCCGGATCCAGCCCGGCCTCCAGCACCCGACTGTCATCAACACGTTTGCCATCCCACCACTGCATAGAACGCGCAAGACGACTGACCTGTAATTCACTAAGACCTAATGCTTTGCCGACATCACGCAATGCACTGCGTGGTCGATAGGTGATAATCGTTGCCGCGAGCGCCGCCCGTTCGCGTCCATACTTTGCATAGATGTACTGGATAACTTCTTCGCGACGTTCGTGCTCGAAGTCGACATCAATATCCGGAGGCTCATTACGTTCTTTGGAGATAAACCGCTCGACCAGCATCGCCATACGAGCAGGGTCAACCTCAGTGATGCCGAGGCAATAACACACCGCCGAGTTCGCCGCTGAACCGCGGCCCTGACAAAGAATCTCCTGTGAACGGGCGAACGCAACGATGTCGTATACCGTCAAAAAGAATGGTTCGTACTGCAGCTCGGCAATCAGCTCAAGTTCATGCTCGACCAGCTTGATGACTTTTCGCGGCACGCCGCCGGGCCAGCGACGCTGCATTCCGGTTTCGGTCAGTTGGCGTAAATAGCTCGCAGGTGTTTGTCCCTGCGGCACGATTTCGTCCGGGTATTCGTACTCAAGTTCGTCGAGTGAAAAATTAATTGTATCGGCTATACGCACCGTCTCAGCGAGCAGTTCAGCCGGGTAAAAATGCTCCAGCACTTCGAGCTTGCGCAGATGACGTTCACCGTTCGGGTATAACGCGAAGCCTGCATTATCGATGGTGACGCCTTCGCGAATTGCGGTCAGCATATCCTGCAGGACGCGCCGGGATCGCCGATGCATGTGGACATCACCGCA
>CAYWYT010000717.1:0-1224 GCA_964462665.1 uncultured Woeseiaceae bacterium
ATTCGCTATTCCAGTCAGTGGTTTCGATTATCGTTTTCAATCTCTGCAAATACGCAGCCGAATACGCCCCGTCGATCGCTCTATGATCGAATGAGTGCGCCAAAATACCGACCGGTCGAATCGCGATCGAATCGCCAGCAGGGCTTTCAACAACATGCGCGCGTTTCTTCACCGCATCCATCGACAAGATGCCGACCTGCGGCTGATTGATGATCGGTGCTGTAAATAAGGTTCCAAATGGACCCGGATTCGACAGGGTGTACGTACCGCCCTGCAAATCATCTGCTGTCAGCTTGTTGGATTTGGCTCGAGTTGCCAGGTCATTGAAACCGACAGCAAGTTTGGACACCGACAGTCCTCCAGCGTTTTTCAAAACCGGAGCCACAAGCCCTTCGTGATTAAGGTCAATTGCGATCGCAAGGTTAAAGTCGCCATGCACATGCAGCTCATTGTCGCCAACACTTGCGTTAACTTTCGGAAAATCAACGACGGCCAATGCAACCGCACGCGCGACAAACGGCAGGTAAGTGAGTGAGTAACCCTTGTCACTCTTCCATGCGTCCTTCTTCGCCAGGCGCACGGCGTCCACGGCCGAAAACTCAACGTCTATCGCTTGCAATACATGCGGCGATACGGCTTTTGAACGCACCATATGCTCGGCAGTGATCCTGCGCACGCGATCGAAAGAAATCGTCTGAGAACCACCTGTAGGAGCGGCTTTAGCCGCGACAGACCCACCACCCGCGATGTGATCCACAACATCCTGACGTGTAACGCGACCGTCGCGTCCACTGCCCGCGATGTCGGCAATACTGAGATTGTTTTGCTTCAACAAACGACGCACTGCCGGTGAGAGTTTCTCGCCCGACGATTTTGCACCCAGACCGCCACTCTTCGGAGCGGCTGCTGTGGCAGCAGCTTGCGTGGGAGCGGCTTCAGCTGCGATCGGGCCTGAAGACCCTCCTACAGTTGCTTCGCCTTCAACCGCAATTACAGCCAAGATTGTGCCGACGTCAACAGTTTCGCCCTCGGGCACATTGATACTGGTCAGAACACCGGACTCTGGCGCCGTAATCTCGGTCGCGACCTTATCGGTCTCAACGTCGATCAGCATGTCGCCTTTTGCGACTGCGTCTCCTTCCTTCTTGTGCCATACGGCTATAGTGCCTTCGGAGACAGTCTCGCCCAGCTGTGGCATCAAAACATTCATTCTTATTCCTTAGT
>CAYWYT010000718.1:0-1224 GCA_964462665.1 uncultured Woeseiaceae bacterium
ATCGAGAGGTTAAAGGGCTCATTTTTTTTAACATCGAGAAGCAACCTTTACGCATGATATCCTCTTGGATTTTTCATGTAATTAACACTGATTGCCGAAAAAGATATCTTTTGGCAATGTCAAGTATGTTTTGATGTAAAGCAACTAACCTTATTCCTGATAATACAATTCCAGCGATTGACCCTTGAATTTAACATTGCCAAATCGAAGCTAATAAATCCTGTATTATGCTCAAACGAAAGGTGTTTGGTTGTGAACCTTCGGATGGATAATTATAGCAAGGCAGCCAGATATTATAAAATTTGATCTAACATAGCATGTTAGATTGAGTCTCGCTTTCTACACTTTATTCCTTATCACTCTCCGTATTCGGCAACCAGAACCGCATCAACCCGCCTACGCTGTTCATCATTCAACATCGCATACCACTCGTCAAACTTAGGAAATTTGGTCTTACACTTACCCATTTCCAGCATAGTAAATTCTCGCTGGTAGGCTGCTCTTAGTAGGGAACCTATGCCGCCGTGGTATGTTGCCTTGCATTGATCGCGTGTTGGCATTTGGTTTCTACAATATAAGAGGCTGGAGAACATACAGATAAAGCAACATTGTTTCTGTAAATTCGAGATTTTCTTTCGAAGTTAATAGTAGCTATAGATCTTCGTCTTCGGTAGTTCATTGCTTTATCACGTAGCGACGAATTTGAACGACTGAAATAATCAAGTAACACATGGTGCGACAGAACACTTCTGCTTATTGTGAAAGAAAATGCATTAAAAGGAGGAGTGTTATGAAAATTATTCTGTTTTATTTCCTGTTGGCAATCTTGCTGTCCATCACGACCAATGCTGTAGCTGATAAAACTATTTTGGCTGGAGGGTGTTTCTGGTGTATGGAGTCAGATTTTGAAAAGCTTGAGGGGGTAACCAACGTAATATCTGGGTTTACAGGCGGGATTCTGAAAAACCCGACCTATAATGGCAACCACAATGGACATTTTGAAGCTGTTGAAATAACCTATAATCCCAATAAAGTTAGTTACAAAAAGTTGTTAGATCACTACTGGGTTAACATTGATCCTTTTGATGCGAGGGGACAATTTTGCGATAAAGGCTCTAGTTATTTAAGTGCAATTTTCGTGGATAACGCAATAGAAAGAAAAATTGCAGAAGAATCTAAAAGGGCAGTTGTAGAGAAATTTCCCGGCAAGAAAGTTATAACGCC
>CAYWYT010000719.1:0-1223 GCA_964462665.1 uncultured Woeseiaceae bacterium
CTCAATTCATCCAAAGCATATTTAATACTCAACACATTATGTAAAGGCATTGCCGTAGTATAAATGAAGGACCTTGCGAAATTAATAAGATAGTTCTTTAATGCTACTTCACCCAGAACCGCAGCACCGTGACATCCCATGGCTTTCCCAAAAGTATGAATTCTGGCAAATACCTGAGTTTGTAAATTTAAATCAACGGTCAAACCTCTTCCGTTTTTACCAAATACACCGGTTGAATGAGCCTCATCAACAATTAATCTCAAACCGTGTTGCTGTGAAAATTCCGCCAGTTCAGATAGCGGAGCCTGATCACCATCCATTGAATAAATCGTTTCGACAACAAGGTATACTTCTCCTTTTTCGGGTTTTATCTTTTGAAATTTTTTTGATAGATTTTCGACGCTATTGTGTTTGAAACTAAAGGACCTTGCATTGGATAATTGAATTCCGTCTCTGATGGAAGCGTGGCATAACTCGTCGTAAAAGATGATGTCTCCCCGCTGGGGAACAGATGCCAGTAAACCTATATTGGCATCATAACCCGAATTAAACAAGAGCGCCGCCTCAGCTTCGAAGAAACCAGCGAGTTCTGTTTCTAAGTTCTCGTGTAATTCAAAATTCCCTGAAAGCAAACGCGACCCGGTACTTCCGTTAACATGTTTTAATTCTGCCGCATGATTCTCAACGCTTGTTATGATTTGCCTATTCGTGGAAAAACCCAGGTAATCATTAGATGAAAAATCAACCAGATCATGATGATCAAACATCTTCCTCAATCCTCCATTATGGAGACGAAGGTTCATTTTTTTCGATAAGTTGTGCGGAAATCTCATTCAGCTAAAATAAAAAAAAACGGGTAAAACCCGTTTTTATATGCTTAAGCTTGCCCTGTTGGACCATAGTTTAAAGGCATCGGTGGTTGATCATAATCTTTAATCTCACCATGATTGGATTCAAATCGCTTCACGTTTTCAGCCAGAGCTTTCGCCAATCGTTTGGCGTGTTGAGGCGTAAGAATGATTCTTGATTTAACCTTTGATTTTGGTGCCCCTGGCATAACATTGATAAAATCCACTACGAACTCCGAAACAGAATGATTGATAATGGCTAGGTTAGCATAAGTGCCATCCGCCATTTTTTCATCTATTTCGATATTTAATTGATTCTGATTTGCTATCTTTTTCATTTTTATACAATACTGATGCACCAATAACATTATGGCC
>CAYWYT010000720.1:0-1222 GCA_964462665.1 uncultured Woeseiaceae bacterium
ATGCTGGTGATAAGGTCCCCGCTGATTTGCGGTTGTTGTACTGTCGGGATTTGCAGGTAGATGAGTCTACCCTCACCGGCGAGTCCCTGCCGGTGGAGAAAGATGTAAAGGCCCTTGGCCGGGAAACAGTTCTCGCTGAACGAACAAACATGGTCTATGGCTCCTCCATGGTTACCTATGGGCTGGGCACGGGTATTGTCACAGCGACCGGCGACTCTACTGTAGTTGGCCATATTTCGCAGCTTATCTCTTCAGCACAAGATCTGGCAACGCCGCTCACCCGTAAGATTGGACACTTTAGCCGGATTCTGCTCTATGCTATTTTGTTCCTGGCGGCAATTACTGTCGCAGTGGGTATGGTGCGGGGACAATCACTTTTTTATATGTTTATGGCTGCAGTTGCCCTGGCGGTGGGTGCAATTCCTGAAGGACTGCCTGCAGCAGTGACTATAACTCTGGCCATTGGTGTTTCCAGGATGGCGAAACGTCGGGTTATCATCCGTAAACTGCCTGCAGTGGAGACCTTGGGCAGTACCACGGTGATCTGTTCCGATAAAACAGGCACTCTGACTGAAAATCAGATGACCGTACAGGCAATCCTGGCAGGGGAGACCCATTACGAGATCAGCGGGTCGGGCTATGCACCTTTAGGCAGGATTGTCAGACAAGATGGAGCTGATGATGTAAGCACGACTGAACTCAACGAATGTCTTCGGGCTGGGATTTTGTGCAATGACAGTGTATTACGAGAAAAGGGCGATAGTTGGCAGATCCAGGGCGACCCCACTGAGGGGGCCCTGCTCACCGCAGCGCGCAAAGGCGGTTTTGATGAAAAGGAAGTGGAAAGGGAATATCCCCGTCTTGATTCAATTCCCTTTGAATCCCAGTACCAGTACATGGCCACGTTGCATGATGATGGCGTTGGCAGGCCGCGGGTGGTCTATATTAAAGGTGCCGTGGAGCAGATTCTCACCAAATGTACCAGAACTATTAATGAGGGCAGCGGTGGTACACCGGTATCTTTTGACAAAATCCATCAGGATGTATCCCATATGGCGGCCAGAGGGCTGCGGGTGCTTGCTTTTGCCCGTAAAGAGCTGCCGGTGGAAACCAATGAAATAACTCATGAAGACGTGGGTACAGGATTCACTTTTCTCGGCTTGCAGGGGATGATTGATCCACCGAGAGTCAAGGCAGTGACCGCAGTTAAAACCTGCAGGAA
>CAYWYT010000721.1:0-1220 GCA_964462665.1 uncultured Woeseiaceae bacterium
AGTCAAAGTTGGTGCTGTCTCCGGCCTTTTTCCCGGGAATGGGCATCAACCTGGCAGTGAGAGGTTTATCTAACCTGAGAGAGAGAGCAGCCAGATCCATCAATATTGAACTGATCTGGTTTGCGTTGATATCTCCGGGGAGAGGGACTGTGTCCAACCCGGTACCGCACACCGCGGAATAAAGCAGCAGGTCTTTAACTGTAAGAGTGCCTTCTGCTGCGCGTTCTGCAAGAACTGAATCTTCCAGAACTGGCAGCATTAAGCCGCTGAACCCGGTCCTTTGAATATCCGCCTGGTCAATAGTGTCAGCCAGAAATGCTGCAGCTGCCAGCGATCCATGCTGTCCAATTTCCTTCAGGCCAAGATTTTCCAGAGCCCTGCCGATCGATAACTCCTTTCCTGGAAATGGCGCTAACGAATAATCAATTCCAGTAAACTCCACTCCTGTGGTTTTCTCAATGAGTTCGGCTATAAGGACTAATCTGGCATTCAGATCTTCAAGCTGTGTTCTTAGTTCATTTCGGGCCTCTTCAAATGAGGGAGCTTCTGTGAATGCTTGAACCGCCAGATCTGCGCCTTCAACAGCAATCGCAAAAGAAGGTTGTCCGTCGTGGTGATATGCAGCGGGAAAAAATGGAGCTCCAGCCGGGACATTACCCAGGGCAGAGAAATACAAGTTAGAAAACCCATTTGGATCCAACGGTGTTAACCGGTGGATGACTTCACCGCAGCTTCTAACGGCTGGAAGGGATACTCCTTTTTCAGGATCGGTCATCAACCCGGAACAGAAAGTGTTCTCAGTTGAATCGATCAAATCCGGTATCAAACTATAGCTATCAGGGTAATCCGGAAGGGCAGGACCCAACGAGAGGTACTCGTACCCCAAACTGTTCAAGGTTCTTTCCAGCTGGATGGCATAATCTATCACCTGGTCTGCTCCCATACCATTCAGAAGAATCGGATAGGGAGGTGTGGCGAAACGGATCGTCTGCACTTCAAAACTGGAATCCTGGAATGCTGCTTTTACTTCTTGGTTGAATTTCTCGACCAATTGGAGGAAATCTGATCTTATGGATTGGCCGGGATTATCAAATAAAGTCACTGAACGAATTTTCATAATATTTTATCTAGGTTCTGATATTAGGAGTTTTTGTCTTTTTCGGCGGGTGTGTGATTTTGATCTTTGCGGTAATTTTCCCTGATCAGATCAATACAGGTAT
>CAYWYT010000722.1:0-1220 GCA_964462665.1 uncultured Woeseiaceae bacterium
AGACCATCAGACTCACTAACAAGATGAATGTCAGGGCATCTATTCGGGAGGGGTTTTTCAAGAAGGTGTCATTTGCGATCAGCGGCTCCTTCAGGAATGAAAAGTTTTTCTCTACGCCATATTGTTGTTTGTAGGTTTTGAGAACCTCACTGGCCGATAGTTTGGCTTTTTCGGTGTTGGTGATCATGACAAAGCAGCCGGCTTTTTTGAGTTTACCCTCATAGAATGGGGTGTTTTCTTCGATTTGGAGACGGTGGTGGTATTTGGTGCCGAGGATCTTGCGCGGCCCTTTTGCGGGGGCTCTTCCGGGGGCGTAAATAGGGGTTTGCTCTACGGTTCCGGCGATGTGCCAGTGAGAGTTTTTATTTTTCCGGGTGAGGGTTTCAAGGGCTTTGGCAGCGTCGAGGGGGCAGTGGTAGCTTGTTTTGCTGGCGGCCTTAATTGCTTTTTCGGTGGCTGTCTTTTCCTTGAGGCGTTTACGTTCGATGGCATTGGTGCGTCGTTTGTCGAGCTGGTCGGTCTGGATGACGATGGCTCGGTAGTCTTTTTCCTCAATGGTGACGGTGGTTTCCTGCGCTTTGTAGCTGGCCCGCTGGCGGTTGACTGACGGGCTGGGAGTCTCGGCCAAGACGCCGAGTTCCTCCCATTGCGCGGAGTCAACGGCTTCTCCGATGACTCTATCGTGTTCTTTGAAAGTGGCGGGGAAACGCGAGATAAAGAGAAGGTCTTGGAGTTGTCTGAGATTTTCTTTGGTGACGAGTTTGCAATCGGCAATGTAGATGAGGTCGTCGACGTTTTCTTCTAACGGTTTGAGCAGTTTGGAGATGCGCTGGAGTTCCTCGTTGTTGAGTGTTTCGTCACTGGAGTTGCCATTTTGCATTTTCCCGGAGATGGGAATATTACCTTCAACGCAAAGCATTGAGACCATGAATTGCTTGAGATCGGGACGCTTATCCTTGCTGTATCCGTAGGTGATGTGTGGGGCTTTTCCCTCAGAAATACTGTTATTGTAGTCTCCCCAGACGTTGACGCTGGTTGTATCAAAACTGCAACGGGAGGTGTCGAGGTCGAAGAGGGCGGACGCTTTAAGAGCCACCTCGGTAAAGAGCTTGAGGGTTCCTTTTTTATGGATGCGGTCGAGTGTATTACCCAGGGCGTCGTCATTGAATTTACCGGGATCGAAGGGAGTCCCGAAGAGGAGTTCGGTGTCCTGCTCGGCG
>CAYWYT010000723.1:0-1219 GCA_964462665.1 uncultured Woeseiaceae bacterium
CCACAAATCATACCCTCGTTGTGAATACCTCAGGTACCGGAAGCGGCGTGGTTGCGGCGAAACAGGATCAGCAACAGAGGTAGCATAAGCCACACAACCCATACCCCATCGTCAGCGGCATCACCAGCCGATCGATCGTGGGGCTGGCGCGACGATTCAACCAACGCAGATGCGTCCAGCCTCGAGCTCAACAGATCGCCGCCGATTCCATTCCCATTGACCACTCGCAGAGCACCTCCTCCGGCTTCAGCTATGCGATTTAACAGTTCGAAGTCAGTTTTGCTGATGCGAATCTGGCCGTCGGAATTACGCTCCAAACCTCCTTTTTGATCAAGTAGCGGACCTCCCGCAACCGTGCCGATCGCCAGTACCGATACTCGAAGATCCTGAGCTGCAGCATCGAATGCAGCCTGAACTGCCCGATCACCTACTTCGCTCGTGTTGTCACTGTCGCCGCTGCTGATCAGCAAGATCTGGCCCTGATTGTCAGGTGAAGCCTGCAGTAAATCCCGTGCCTTGTTTATGGCAAGTTCGAGATCACTACCATCCTCGGGCATGGTGTCTGGATGCATCGCTTCGATGAAGGCGAGCAAGGTATCCGCATCTCTTGACAGCGGCGAGAGTACAAATGCCGACCCGGCGAACACGACCAGACCTGTTTCGCCCGCGTAATCGTTGCCAATCACTTCATTGGCCGCCGCCAGAGCGTGTTGAAAGCGGCTCGGGCGGACATCCTGTGCCAGCATTGAGCGTGACAGGTCGAGAACGATAACTCGCGCCTGTGGTGATTCCATGACTGGTTGTGATAACAAACTCCAGCTTGGAGCAGCAGCTGCCGTCACGCCGATACTGAGCAGGCTGCCAAGGATTAACGTGGGAACGGTGTGGGATGAACTGGATCCCTGTGTGGACGTCATGTGTTGCAATAAATGCGGATCGCACAGGCGGGTCCAAATAGACGCACGACGCGCCTGCCGCAGATGAATCCAGATCAAGATCCATGATACGGGAAGCAGCAGTAACCACAGGGGTTGCAGAAACTGAAAGCTGGCCAATGCATTCATTACAATGGTCTGCTCCCTGATCTGGCAAGCGAATAGCCAATATCGCAAAGCAGGTAAATCAGCATTAACAGCAAGCCGCTGGCAAGTGGCAGGAGGTACAACTCCTGTCGAGGCCGATGTGACTGGAACTCGTATTCGATCGGCTCTAACTTGTC
>CAYWYT010000724.1:0-1219 GCA_964462665.1 uncultured Woeseiaceae bacterium
CGCGTCATCGGTCGCTTTTGCTGATGACCGGGCACGGGTTTTTCAAACTGCAGAAATTCAGGCGAATCAAATCAGTGATCCAGGGGTAGAACCACCAGTGTTCACGTCGGCGGAAGGCGCGGCCTGGCTTAAGCGCTCAAAGAACAGGGTTGACGGTCGAGTGATGGCAAAAGTCGACAAAGCAAACACGCCGTACACGATTTGGTGGGTTATTTTCAATAATCCAGACGGTTGTTTCGACCTCGTACGAGGCTGCGGTCCTTGGGACTTGCAGGCGGATGGTGGTGTCGCCTCAGATGCTGCGATCTTTAACGCATCCGGAGCGATCAGCGCTGCTAGCGGTGACGGTGGAGGTGTCATAAACGTGGACATCTCTGTGATTGGAAGAGAAAGTGCCGGTAACGGGTCTCAAGGTCCGGCTGCGCCCGTTCCTGTTCTTATGAATGAATTCAGAAAGAACAACGGCCTATGTGCCGAGATACATCTCGACATAAACGAACATGCATTTGATAGCGACTGGGTTTCTGAGCTAACGTATCCGGAGAAACCTCAGGCGTTCGCAACTTTCCCATCAGTCGGAAAATGCAAGAGCCGCAAGCACCATCGCGATGATGACTGACAACTAGTCGGCGGCCTGTTTCTGTAACCCCGCGTCACGCGGGGTTCTTTTTGATTGCTGCGAACGGTCGGCATCGCCTAGGAAATCAACCGACTGCGATGGAGATGGAGAAGGGCAGCTACAGTTATCGCATCGGTAATTTCGTTTTGGTCAATCATGGTCAAAGCATCGTTAAAATGCAGTTTGCGAATCGCGATATCTTCTGTTTCATCGAAGTCCGTTTCACCGAAAGTTAATTCCTCCGCAAGATATACATAGGCGACTTCGTCCGTGATTGAGTTGCTGATGTGCAGTTTAAGCATTTCGGTCCAGCGCTTTGCGGACAGTCCTGTTTCTTCTCTTAGTTCTCTCTTTGCGGCATCGAGAGGTATCTCGCTGTGTGGCGCGCCACCCTCCGGGATCTCCCAAGAGTAAGCGCCAAGAGTGTAGCGCTGCTGTCCGACCAGCCAGATGTTGCCCGCTTCATCAATCGGGATAATGCCGACTGCTTTGTTCTTAAAGTGAACATGGCCGTACTGGTTTTCGCCGCCACGAGGGTTGATTACACGATCTTCGTGAACTGAGATCCAGTCATTCTCGAACACTATGGAACCGCTGATT
>CAYWYT010000725.1:0-1215 GCA_964462665.1 uncultured Woeseiaceae bacterium
TAATGCCTCCAGAACCATGATCTATAATATCAAGGCGCTTGATTGGGATGCCCATTTATTGGCTAAAATGGAGATTCCCAGAAACATGCTCCCTGAGGTCAAGCCTTCGAGTTTTCACTTTGGTGATTACGTTTTTGACGACTTTAAAATTCCCATTACCGGCATAGCAGGAGATCAGCAAGCGGCCTTGTTCGGGCAAGCCTGTTTTAATAAAGGGGAAACTAAAAATACTTATGGTACGGGTTGTTTTTTACTCATGAATACGGGAACCAAACCCAAATTTTCAAATAATGGTTTACTAACCACCATTGCCTGGGGCCTTGATGGCAAAGTTCAATATGCCCTTGAAGGAAGCGTATTTATTGCCGGAGCCGCAATTCAGTGGTTAAGAGATGGCTTGCAACTCATTGATCACGCCAAAGATTCTGAATATTTTGCCAATCAGGTTAAAGGAGACAGTAATGTGT
Source organism: uncultured Woeseiaceae bacterium (assembly GCA_964462665.1). Lineage (GTDB taxonomy): Bacteria > Pseudomonadota > Gammaproteobacteria > Steroidobacterales > Woeseiaceae > UBA1847. The sequence continues at coordinate 468 of CAYWYT010000725.1, forward strand.
ATGTGGTTCCTGCCTTTGCAGGGCTGGGAGCACCTTATTGGGATATGGACGCAAGGGGCTCTATTTTTGGCCTAACAAGAGATACCGGTAAAAACCATTTGATCAAGGCTACTTTAGAATCATTGGCCTATAGAAGTAAGGACCTTATCCTCGCGATGGAAGAAGATTCAGGGGTTAAACTGTCATCACTTAAAGTGGATGGGGGCGCGTGCGCAAATAATTACCTGATGCAATTTCAATCTAATATACTCAACACCAAAGTAGAAAGGCCCGAAATTATTGAATCTACCGCTCTTGGCGCTGCATACCTTGCCGGAATAGGCGTAGGTCTATGGGAAAAAGAAGACATCTTAAAAAACAGAAAAATTCAAAAAGAATTTCTTCCGGAAATGGAGGAAGACAAGCGAAATAAATTATACGCGACCTGGCAAAAAGCGGTGCAGCGGTCAATGAACTGGGAAGATTAATCAACCTGGCAGGTTTAACAAGAAATATGAAAAAAGACATCCAAATTCCAGTGGTAGAAAATGTTGTTATGGCAGTGACAGAAGAATACAATGAAGCCTTTAAATCAAACGACTACTATGCCTATTTGATCAACAAAAAAGATACAGATCTTGAAATGGTACTTATCGTTTCCAAAGGCCTTGATGATGAGCGAGAGACCGCGGTCATGAGACATAAAATAGCGCATTTACCAGCGCAGTCTTTTGCAAAAGTTGAACTATTACAAGAAGAGACCCTTTCC
>CAYWYT010000726.1:0-1214 GCA_964462665.1 uncultured Woeseiaceae bacterium
CCTTGCGCTTGCTATAAACAGGATCATGAACTGGAACACAAATAATTTTTTCATCTGGTCCTTTTTCATCGGTCATATGAAAAACACCTATAGGGCGTACTTCCATAACGACCATTGGGTAAGTAGGTTCTGCACCTAAAACCAAAACATCCAAAGGATCCTTATCTAGGGCAAGTGTTTCAGGAATAAATCCATAATCACCAGGATACATCATTGACGAGAATAGCATTCTGTCAAAGCGAATTTTATGAAGAATAAAATCATATTCATATTTATTTCTGCTCCCTTTTGGGATTTCAATCAATACATCAAAGGTGATCTCGGGTTTAACACTCATGTTTAATTATTTTTTTTGCAAAAATACAAATTTCGTTGACTTAAGATGCAAATTTGACCCTCTAATATGTAGTCTGCCTCTACAAATGAACCCAACGGTATGCATAAAATAGACTAAAATGAAAACTAAAACCAATATTTGATACTATTTTGAATATTTTTATTGGCTGAAACCTCTTTTATCAAAAAATGATCAAGTTACTACATCAGCAAGAACCTTCCGTGGCAAAACAAATCTATCAGACTTTTCAAGTGTCATATACCGTTGAAGCCGGCTTACTAGGAAGCGATAACTTTCCTCCTTTAAAAAGAACCGTAAAAGACATCATCAAAAGCAATACTTCATTTTATGGGTACTTAAAGAAGGATGTACTAATGGCGGTTATGGAGATTAAAACCAATAAGAACCATGTTCACATTCAAAGTTTAACCGTAGATCCCACGTATTTTAGACAAGGCATAGGGAATTCATTACTTAATTTTGCAATTGACGCTTTCCCTTCTGAGGCATTTACCGTGGAAACGGGGCTCGGCAATATTCCTGCCATACGCTTATATGAGAATTTTGGATTTATTAGACAGAAGATCTGGATGACTGAGGTTGGTATTGAAAAAATAGCTTTCTTACTTCCAGTCACGAATTAAAAGAATGCTTAAATTCGTAAAATACCATTCAAATTGAGCCAACCATCGCAAAATACTTTCATCTGCACGGGTATCATTTATATTTGAGGCAATTGTTTTAAGCTAATTTAAAAATTATTAGAAGGGTCGGCGGAATTAATACATGTAACCTCTTCCATAAAACAAGCTCTAATAGAACACCATTTAGTTCAAGGTAACAAAAAGGATGCTGCTTCGTCTAAATTTAACAAGAT
>CAYWYT010000727.1:0-1207 GCA_964462665.1 uncultured Woeseiaceae bacterium
TGAAACTGCTTCCGTTTGTTGTGTTTATCATAAGACCACCGCAGATGACCACGGTCTATCCAGATTGCGACAACGCGACCGAAACTTTGCTTCGGTCACCGAAGCAATCATTGCACCGCGATTATCACACCACCTCTTTTTCCATACTGCACTAATTCAGCTCTGTAAATAAATCAGTAAATTTTCCTATCAGAGCATTGAAGTCTACTTAAATTGACCTGTATCAATAACCGGGATTTATACACTCAAACAGCTACGTGCAACCCGCTTGATTGAAGTAATCCCGGGATACTTTCCTTAATCAACAGACACAAATTTCTCACCACGAATAACTGCATCCACTGCATCCAGGAGATCACGAGCCGTATCTCGCTTAAGAACCACCGCGTCCGCCGTCGCAATGGCCTGCTGCGCAATCTCCGCCTGATCGTGGGTGGCCAAAGCAATCAGCTTCGACGATGGTGAAACCTCACGCACACTGCTCAATAATGTGCCGGGGTCGTCCTCGGCAAAAGACAGGTCAATCAGTATCACTGTGGGATGCAGGCGCTCCGCCCCTTTTCGCAAGGAGTCGATATCATCAACGAGGAAAACGCCAGTAAACTCTGTCTTGAGAAGATCGCGCACTCCCTCCGCCACTACCCAGTAGCGGTGCGCGAGCAATACACACTGGTCAGCTCGGTCCACAGATACCATCTTCAACAAACCGTTAAGTTTTAAAGGAAAATGCCCACTTCGGCATCGATATGCGTAGTAGGCATTGTTTAGTGGGGAACAGGAATACGAAAGATTACCGATCGGAAGAGAAAAAATTCCTAGTGTGCATGGGGGTAGCAGTAGAAAACTACATATCCGCGAATCCGTTGCTAATCGCAAAGCGGATCAGTTCCGCTGTGGTCGAGATGCCGAGCGTTTCCATCATACTGTACTTGTGGGACTCGACAGTTCTTGGTGAAATATCGAGGCTCCTGGCTATCGCTTTTGCCGATTTCCCGTCTATGAGGAATCGAAGTATTTCGCGTTGACGCAGCGTTAGTGTATCAATTGGATCCTTATCTTCGCGTTCACCCTGCTCCATGTCGCGCAAAAGCTCCTCAGTAAGTTCGGAGGTGACAAAAGTCCGTCCTGCCGCCGCCGCTCGCACCGCAAGCGTCAACTCCTCCGGTGCCGATTGCTTCAACACGTAGCCCATCGCGCCCGCACTGAG
>CAYWYT010000728.1:0-1205 GCA_964462665.1 uncultured Woeseiaceae bacterium
ACTGCCGGTGCCGCAACATTGCCGAAATTGAGGTAAAGGAGAATAAAGATCATGAAAAGCGTTAGCGGAATGACAACTTTCAATCTCGCAGATGCGCGTTCCATGTATTCAAACTGTCCGGACCAGACAATTGCGTAACCTGACGGAATACTCAGTTGCTCACTGAGCACCTGCTGCGCCTCTTTCACAAAGCCACCCACGTCTGATGTTTTGATATCAACGTAAACCCAGGCATTGGGTCGGGCATTTTCACTCTTGATCACAGGAGCGCCGCGCCGCATTTCTATATTAGCCAGCTGACGCAGTGGAATTTGTGCTCCGTAGGGAGTTGGGACGAGAACGCGACTCAGCTGTTCCGGGTCGTCGCGAAGGTCTCGTGGGTAACGGATATTGACCGGGTATCGCTCCAAACCTTCGACGGTCTCAGTGACCTGCATACCACCGATCGCCGACATGATGACATCCTGTACATCACCTACCGTCAGCCCGTGCCGTGCGGCTTTCTCACGATCAATATCGAAATCAAGAAAGTAGCCGCCAACAGCCCTATCTCCGAACGCAGACAGAGTGTCGGGGATGGTTTTCATGATCTGCTCAACCTCCTCGGAAAGCTGCTGTAGAACGTTCAGATCCGGACCGCTGATCTTTATTCCCACTGGAGTCTTGATGCCGGTGGATAACATATCGATCCTGGTCTTGATGGGCATGGTCCATGCGTTGGCAACACCAGGAAACTTTATAGCTGCATCCATATCCTGCATTAACTGCTGTGTAGACTTTTCCGGGTCAGGCCATTCATGACGTGGTTTAAGCCTGAGAATAGTTTCAAGCATTGAAAGCGGCGCCGGATCTGTCGCCGACTCAACTCGCCCGACTTTGCCAAATACGGACTCGACCTCTGGGAAAGTCTTCAGAATTTTGTCGGTTTGCTGCAATAATTCCCTGGCCTTGGTGATAGAAATGCCAGGAAATGTTGTCGGCATGTAGAGTATGTCGCCCTCATCGAGCGGCGGCATGAATTCCGATCCAAGTTGCGACACCGGATAGGCCGCCAAGATCAGTAGAGCAAGTACTGCCAGCAGCGTGCTTTTCCTCCAGCGCAAAAACAGCCCCAGAAGGGGCGCGTGCAGTGCGTGCAGCACTCGACTGATAGGGTTCCTGGATTCCGACAAGATACGGCCACGAATGAGATAGCCGGTCAGAAT
>CAYWYT010000729.1:0-1203 GCA_964462665.1 uncultured Woeseiaceae bacterium
GTGTTCTTTGACTTCTTCGATGATTTCTTCAAGTTTATGGTTTTGGATTGCTATGGGTCTATTGGTGAATTCCGAAAAATTTAAATGCCGTTTCCCATCGATAATGTGATCATTAAGCCACCATGTAATTGGTTGTACATTGGCATACCAAGGATACTCGGTTTTATTGGAATGGCAATCATTGCACGAAACCTGCAATAGATGGTTTACTTCCTCAGTTAACTGATATTTACTTGAAATATCGTAAGTGAGATCATTGGATACATTTTTTTCGGGACGGATAAATTGGATTATGACTAGTATAATTCCTAATCCTAATAAAATCGTTTTTTTCATGTTTTGATTGTGTTTCTATTAAACTATATTTTTTAATCTGCATGCAACAGTCGTTCTAAGGCATTTTCACACCAGTTGATTGTTGTTGTGTAGGAGAGCAGGCCATATTCAAAAGACAATTGTCCCGTTAAAGGCATCATCTCTTTTTGTTGTACGTAAAAATTTTCAAGTTCATCAAGATAGTCTTGTGATTCAATGAGTAAATGTTGTAAAAAATCTAATTTGTGATACCTGCTTAAGAGTGAATCCATAAAGGCAAACTTTAGGATTAGCAGATTCAGGTCTTTTTGAACCATTTCTTTCTTAGGTAATTCTTCCAACCATTTTTTTAATAAATTTAGGCCACTGGCAGAAACGCCATACTGAGATTTTTCAGTTTCAGCTATTGGGCGTTTTAGTATTAATTCATTTTTTTCTAATCTTTTCAGTGCCGGGTAAATGGTTCCGGGGCTGCCTCCAAAGTTTCCCAGAGCAGTATCTTCAAATATTTTTCTGATTCTGTAACCGGTAAGTGGTTCTTTATGGAGTAATCCGAGAATAATATAATCTAAAGTGGTTGATCTTATCATGATTATTGGAATATAATATATTTATTTGGAGCTATATTGGATTTGATAATGGCATTAGTACGATTCATACTATAAATATAATACGAATCGCACTAAATAAACAAATATTTTGGTGCGGGCTATGTTTTTATTTTGTTGAAGAGGTTTCAAGTCATACTGAATTTTATCAAGGATGTGATAATCGTCGCCTTATAAGCTTCTAATTTACTAAAATGATGACAACATCAAATTTTAATCAGTGTAAGTAATCTTTATAAAATTACTTAGCTACGTGTCTTTATTTTAGTAAATTAGAAGC
>CAYWYT010000730.1:0-1200 GCA_964462665.1 uncultured Woeseiaceae bacterium
TGCCCATTTTTCATGCCATTTTTGTATTGTCCAGATTATTTTCCCCCACCTGCGCCAGTTATTGTTTCTACACCATAAGGCTTCAGTGCCTGGCTTTTTGATTGAGAGTCAGAGGTGTATTCAGCCACCTTACACTCACTGCATTGAAAAAAGTTCCAACCGTAAGAAAGATTATAAAATTTGCACAAAACGATTGACATATCTGTCGTATTTTGAATATTGTGTTTTGTATTCAAAAATCAAAACCACAACAAAGCCCCCCTATGAGAATGGCTCCTATGGAAAATCTTGGAATCAATTATGAAAATCTGGACCAGAGAGTTTACCAGATAGTTAAAAAGCTCATTGAGGACAGAAAGCTGTTACCTGGTGAGAAAATTCCTCAGGAGAAACTTGCTAAAGAGCTTGGTATTAGCCGGACCCCGCTCATTAGTGCTCTCAAATTTCTAGAGCAGGAAAAACTCGTTGAAGCTAAGCCCAGAAGAGGTTTTTTTGTCCGTCTTTTCACCATTGAGGAAATGATCTCTATTTTTGAAATCCGTGAGGTATTGGAAGGACTTTCCGCCAGGCGGGCGGCAAAACACATAACGCCGAAGGAAACCACCAGACTGCGGCAGATTTTTAGTGATTTTATCGGGCTTGAAAACATAACTGACTTCCAGGCCTACTCAAAAGCCGATAAACAATTTCATATGTTTATTGCTGAAATAGGCTCCAAGGAATTTCTCACCACCATTCTTCAAACGCTCAATATTATATCACTTGCATACCAGAACATTACCAGTGAGGGGTTGATCAGAGAACCTAATAAAACAATAAAAGATCATATGAAAATAGTGGATGCTATCTGTAATCATGATCATCAAGGGGCAGAACAATCCATGCGTGACCATTTGGCCAAGACAATAAAACGACTCAAAAGCATTGCACCTGAGCAAGCTAACTAACATCTAGAGGAGGTGATACAGAACACAGACAGCCGTTACTCATTACTGAAGGGTTTAAAGGGAGAACGAACTCAGATCGTTTTCCGCGACAATGCGCACTTAACCAAGTTGCTATAGGAGAATGTAAACAATGAAAAAAATATTACTAATCAGTTTTGTCATTTTTTTCGCCCTTACTACCGGGGCCTTTGCGGCAAAGTCTTACCCTAGTAGAAACATAACAGATGTGGTGGTCTGGGGTGCAGGCGGCGGA
>CAYWYT010000731.1:0-1199 GCA_964462665.1 uncultured Woeseiaceae bacterium
GTCAAGATTCACAAACGCCGGTGACTTATAAGCCGTAAACATAGAGCCCATGACGCTGTGGTTGATGAAGTCGAGTAGTGCGTGCCGCGGCACGCCGCCTTTCTCGGCCAATACCGTAATTTCTGCCAAACACTGCGTAACAACACCCAACAGCACGTTGTGGCAAATTTTGACCATTCTCGCGAGTTCGCCTTCGCCGACGTAGGTGACGCCCTCGCCCAATGCTTCAAGGAAAGGCTCGGCAACGTCAAAAGCCGCTTTGGGCCCAGATGCAACGAGCGTCAAGCGACCCGCCGTTACCACCTTCGCATTACCACTAACCGGCGCCGAAACCATCGTCGCACCACGTTCTGCCAGGATGCTACGAACTTCATTTGAACCCTCTTCCGAGACGCTGGAACAGTCGACAAACATGCTCGGCGTCTGCGCACCGCTAAGCACGCCATGCTCGCCGGCGATAACCTCTTTCAGGTCAGCCGGCCCTGAGACCATCGTGAAAATAATGTCCCGTGAGCCCAGCTCTGCAGGACTATCGACGATCGTTGCGCCGAATTCCTGCAGCGGCTCAGCCTTCGCGCGAGTACGGTTGTAAATAGCAACGTCGCAGCCTGCGTCAAGCAACCTCTTCGCCATCGCATAGCCCATTCGACCCGCACCTATCCAGCCGATTGTTTGACCTGAGTTAATCTTTGCCATGACGTGTTATTAGTCTCCGCTTGCTGTCTGGACGCGTTGTAGTAGGGTTATGCAATCGATTGCATAATCGAGCTTGATTATAGGACGACGATGGAAATGATTCCAGACAATGCGGCGCTGCTGCTCGCTATCCTGGCGGCGATTTCATTGGGTGCGTTGTTTAAAGGCATGACAGGACTAGGGCTGCCGTTATTTGCTGTGCCTGCGATATCCATGGTCACGTCAGTCGAAAATGCGGTGATCCTGATGATCATCCCCGGCATCGGCGCAAACCTGTGGGTCGTCTACAGCCGTCGCAAGCATTACCAGCAAATTCGGCAGCACTATCGATTCCTGATCGCCGGCTTCATCGGCGGCCTGCTCGGTACCGGGCTACTGCATATCATTCCCAATCGCGGCCTCAAGATCCTGCTTGCGATCTGGCTTGCTGTGTATCTGGTGCAATATTTCTCAGGAAAGAAAGGCCAGGCGCTGTTTCACGGACGCGGCAAACTCGCCTATGT
>CAYWYT010000732.1:0-1196 GCA_964462665.1 uncultured Woeseiaceae bacterium
TTCCGCCCATACGTTTGACAGTCCCGCCGTGCCCTGCTCGATCTTGGAGGGCTCGTTTGGCGCGCTAATCAGGAGTCTCTCCGTCGGCGTACCCGACTTCAGGTTGTGCTCGCCGGTGTGCTCGTACTCCTCGTGACTGACGATGGACGTGTGAATATCGCCGCCACCGACAACACCGTACTTAAACGGGTTAACGCCAAGTTGCTGCTCCAGCTTTAGGCCATTCATGAAAGCGTTTCGAACGTAATTGGTTTCGACCACTTTGACGGTGCCAGGGCCAGCGACAGGCTTGGTCCAGATTTCGAAGCCAGCAAATTCATCATTCGGCGCCATCGCTGGGTGCGTTTCGGATTGCCCCTTCGTTTGAATAATTTCCGTTAGCCGCTCGTTGCGCATGCGCATCTCTGCATAGGCCCGAGTCAAAGGATTCCCCTCCGAATCTTCGAGTGCAAACATGACGCCATTGCTCAGGTTACCGTTATGCGGAATTGCGAGCAGCGCGTGGCCTGCATCTCGTTGCGAATCCATCCACGCCCACAGGTCCTCCGGGTGTTGTGAGTCGAAGTACGAGAATGGCACGGGCAAATTCTCGGTCGATCGAAAAATGACGTTGCGGTGCAAGTTGGACATGCCTGGCTGCGACGACCATTCATAGCCGGCGAGCGTTGTGAATTTTCCGGGCTCGTTGAAACTATCCGCAATACGGACGTACTCATCCCAGTTGCTGCGCCTCAACTCCGGTGTGTTCAAGGTTGGATCCGGCTTTGTCGAGCCGTCCGGCTGAATTGTTGCCGCAACGAGGCCGTAGAACGCTTTCGTGGATGCCTCCAGGTCGTCACCAGAGCCGACAACGGCCGCTGCCATCGGATGCTGCGATAAGGGGTTATCGGGGTCATACATCATGCGCAATACGCCAAGGTATTCCGCATGATCGGATACAACCAGAAAGTCGAGCGGTATCTTCAGTTGCACTTCCTGGCCGCTAGGGTGTTCAACTCTTTCGCCGCGGGCGTGCCGATAGGCGTTGTCGGGCCCGAGTGTGACATTATAAATGGCTTCGTCGAAGGACCAACCGGTGTGCATATGCGTCTGGCCGAAGTAAGGATTACGCAATTCGTTATAACCAGCCGTACGTTTCGGCGCACCGTCTTCTACAACTGCCGTCGCCGTTTCATTGCTGTCGCCTTTCTCGACTG
>CAYWYT010000733.1:0-1196 GCA_964462665.1 uncultured Woeseiaceae bacterium
TCCGGAGAGGTAATTTTTGATACTCAGGTACCATTAGAGAATGCCTATTTCATCCTAGAGGGTAAAGTTGACATAGTGCTCACTCTTGGGGAAAAACACTAGAATGAGTTTTCTTTGAAGCTAATATCTAAGGTGTTCCCTCCACATCAAGGGGTGATTCATGCCAGGCAGTTCCATCTCTTCCCAACCTTTGGCCAAGGGCAAATAGTTGTTTCATATACTCGAGACCGCCCACCTCCTCGGGTACAACATCAAAGTCTGAAGGTATATAGGCCAGTCGGTAATCAAGGTCATCGCGGAAAGTGCTGAAATAAATCCGGAATAAATCACCGAGCCCCTGTGCTCGAATAAGTGACGCGAACGATTGCGCCATTATTGGAAGTAGTTTTGATTCTACAGGTTTATACGAAGACTTGAAGTGTGCATTACGAATGACATAAATCGTTGGGCGACCTTTTGTGCCCAGTTTTTTGTTTATACGTCGCAAGTCAACTCCAGATGGATAGAACATAACCTGTGAACTGGCACCTCCATCCACATGCATCTCGTCATAGTATTTCCCATTAGCCTCTACTTCAATATAAACCGGAGGCATCAAAACTGGAATCGAGGCAGATGCACAGATCACATCACGTATGAGATCTAGCGCTTTTGGACTACGACTGACTGCGATTGCCCCAAGGTCCCACATCACGGGACGGCTGGCATCAAGGTTCGTAGTAATGACATATAATTTCCTGCCTTTCTTGTGCTCAGAGGCTAATGCATTAACCATTTCATCGGTTACATAATGTGCAATAATCTCCTTGAGAGGATCGCTACTGGCAAGCGATTCTCGCCAGAGAGCTGTAAAAGGATTGAGTTTCTGAATTAAATCAGTTGTATAGTATTCTGTGTACAATGTCTCAAGTTCGTCGTCGTAGTCTGGCCCAAGAAAGGCAAAAGGTGCCGTGAGTGCACCAACACTTACGCCTGTAACAACTGTGAACTCCGGACGAGTATTCGATTCCGTCCAGCCAACAAGTATTCCGGCGCCATATGCACCTCTAGGTCCACCACCAGAAATAGCAAGGTAGGTGTGTTCGGTGTTGGTTATTCCAGACAAGGATGATTCCAACTCTGCTTTTGATTTTAACATCCACGATTGATAATGAGGAGGCAACTCATCCCCCCAAATTCGAGCTAGAGGTATGCCA
>CAYWYT010000734.1:0-1192 GCA_964462665.1 uncultured Woeseiaceae bacterium
GCCAAGAACAGCTTTTGGCAGAAAGAATAGGAGGGGTGTAAGAAATAGGGTAGCAATGGCGATGCCAATTGCGGTGAATCCTCCGGCAGCAGGTGTTTCCGATCCGGCATCAAAGTTGACCACAGAACGCGACAGCCCACCGGTAACCGGAAAGCCTCCGGAAAGGGCAGAACCTATGTTAGAAATGCCTATTGCGGTAAGTTCTTGATCGGGATCAACCCTTTGGCGGCGTTTGGCAGCCAATGTCATCGCTATGGAAATAGATTCCACATAGCCTACAATAGCGATCAGCAACGCTGGAATGGCCAGTTCTTTCAAGAGTGTTGGATTAAATGCAGGTATTGCTACTTTTGGTAAGCCTTTGGGTATCGATCCAACAATAGCAACGCCAAGATCGGCCAGTCCAAATCCCCACACAACTGAAGTTCCTATTACCAATACGACAATCGGTCCAGTTTTGGAAATTATTCCTGCGGTTCTCGAACTCATCCCTGCGCGTTCCAACAATGGTTGGAGTTTACTACGGGCCCAAAAGAGGAAGATCAGCGAGAAAGCCCCAATGAGTACTGTGTAGAGATGGACATCACCAATATTCTCAATGATCGCTATGATTAGCTCCAATAGCGTTGCCCCTTTAGCATTAATACCCAAAACGGTGGCGACTTGGGTGCCTGCGATTACAACACCCGCTGCAGTAATGAATCCAGCAATGACCGGGTGACTGATAAAATTCACTAAAAAGCCCAATCTTAATAAACCCATAACGATCAGCATGGCACCAGAGATGAATGCAAGGACAATGGCTGCTTCAACGTATTCAGGAGTTCCCATTGCAGCTATTGGTGCTATTGCGGCTGCGGTCATAAGACTACACACAGCCACAGGACCAAGTCCAAGAGTCCGTGAAGATCCAAAGATCATATATATAATAAGTGGTATTATTGATGCATAAAGCCCTACTTCGGCAGGTAACCCGGCAAGCTGCGCATAGGCAAGAGACTGTGGGATCAGCATTAGCGTGATCACAATACCACCTATTAAGTCGTTGACTAAGGTTTGGCGGGAGTAATCTGCTCCCCATTCAAGGATCGGAAAGTACTTACGCAGTACTATAAAAGTATTTTTGGTCTTCATAGCGCTTTATTTATTTTATCAGTTATTTCACCCATTGGTACAGACAATTATACATCTG
>CAYWYT010000735.1:0-1191 GCA_964462665.1 uncultured Woeseiaceae bacterium
TTCGATTTTTATGTTTCCCGTTTGAGCAGCTATTAAACCTGAAATAAATAGAATTATTAGAAACATTAAAATTTTGAGATTCTTCATAATTTAAAAGTTTAGATTTTTGGGCATGATATGACTGGCATCTCGTTATTTTATGAGTAATATATTTCTGATGCTATCAACCCGCGCTTGACTAACATTAGCTGATTGTAGATAAGATTCAAATGATCCATAGTTGTTCAGAATGTGAGATTTTGTTCCTTCAATGTATTCGGGATGGAGTAAGTAGAAGGCCTCAATACTCTTTCTATTCAATTCTTTGTCTGTAATTTGAGGGTTGTTTTGTGCGATTGAATCTAAGTAATGAATTCTTCTATTACTTTCGGGTAATCTATATTCATTTGAAAGCATATAGTCTTTGCTTATTGTTTGCCAGGGTACATTTAGGGAGCTTAATACCAGGGCAGCAGCTGTACCTGTTCGATGCACACCATGAGAACAATGAAAGACGATTGGATAGTTGCTTGAATCTGCAAGAATTTCAAATAATTTGGTATATGATGACTTGCCCGTTTCAGGTAAAATCTTATGAATATTATAGTTGAGATCAACAGGTATTTCGGCAAAATCTCCTGTTTTTCTCGCAATAATCAAATTGTCGATTTCGCTACCCAGACCTTCAATAGGTAAAAAGACAGAATTAATCCCATGAGGTAATTTATCACCTCCTTGATTATCTATTTCTGACACTGTTAAGAAATTAACGACAGTTTTAATGCCTAATTTTTTAAGTTTCGTTGTGTCTTCTGAAGTTAGCTTGTATAGCGAACCTGAACGATAAAGCAACCCTTTTCTAATCGTTTTGTTGTCCTTTGTTTTGTACAAGCCAAGGTCTCGAAAATTATGTTCTCCTTCAAGCTCAATTTTTCTATTAAAATCTCCATGCGGTTGTTTATCGCATGAATATAACGCAGCTACTAATATTAGTATAGCTAAATAGATTGCTCTCATTTTTTATATTTTAGTTAGCGTCCATATTAAAGGCAATTCCTGAGATTGATAAAAGAAAATGCAACAAAACTTAAAGAATTACCTCAGCTATAAAGGCGAAAAAGAAGTCCCAATGAAATGGTTATATCTCGATTTTGAAACTTTAAAAACGGCTTGCTTAACCGTAGGTTTAAAATGCGAAAAAGGTATGGATGG
>CAYWYT010000736.1:0-1189 GCA_964462665.1 uncultured Woeseiaceae bacterium
TTTCCGCAGCCGGTGCGACTCAGTGCAGTAGCCAGCGCTCCGGTACATGGTAAGCAGAACCCCTTCGAAGCTGAGATTTTGACCCGCCAGATCATTACCGGCCGCGACTCCAGCAAGCATGTAGAGCACATTGAGCTGGACCTCGAAGAATCCGACCTCGTGTATCAACCCGGTGACTCACTTGCCGTTTGGCCAAAAAATCCGCCGCAAATCATCGCTCAATTGGCGACGATTAGCGGCCTCAACGAGGATCAATTCGCCGACAAGGAGATAACCGCGCTCAGCCGGCCGATCCTCGATGCTGTCGCGACCAGCCACTCTGGCTTGCAGGCAATACTCGACGACCGCGAGCAGTTCGCGAATTACCTGGCCACGCGGCAGCTGATCGATCTGGTCCACGAGTACCCGGTCGACTGGCAGCAACCACAATTTATCAATGCCCTGCGCAAGCTGTTGCCACGCTCGTACTCTATTGCGTCCAGCCTGGATGCGAATCCGGATGAGGTTCATCTGACGGTTGACGTCGTCGACTATGATCAGTTTGGTCGGCGACACTTGGGTGCAGCGTCGAACTTTCTGATCGGCGACACGACTCATGCACCGGTCTTCATCGAGCCGAATGAAAATTTCCGACTGCCTGCCGATAGCTCAACACCCATTATCATGATCGGCGCGGGCACAGGAGTAGCCCCTTACCGCGCATTCCTAGAGCACCGGCGCGAGCATGGCCACAGCGGAAACAACTGGCTCATTTTTGGCGGCCGCAACCTGGCCAGCGATTTTCTATACCAGCTTGAATGGCTGCGCTATCGCAAAGAACGCCTGTTGAGCAAACTCGACGTCGCATTCTCCCGGGATCAAAGCGAGAAAATCTACGTACAGCAGCGCCTTCAGGAAAACGGACGTCAAGTCTACGACTGGCTGGAACAAGGCGCTCACGTTTACGTCTGCGGAGACGCGACTCACATGGCAGGCGACGTTCATGACGCACTCGTCGCGATCATCAAGCAGCATGCCGGACTGTCTGACGACCGCACGCTCGACTACATCAAAAACCTGAAACAATCGCGCCGCTATCAACGAGACGTCTACTGATGAGCGATGACATCCCATTGACACCTGTCGAAGGAATCAAAACTCGCAGTAATTATCTGCGCGGTAGCATTGTGGAAAGTCTTGCGGACGGTAC
>CAYWYT010000737.1:0-1188 GCA_964462665.1 uncultured Woeseiaceae bacterium
TCCATTCAAAATCACCACCATCTTCAATAATGCTTGCAGTTGGGTCTGACATAAAGGTCATATTCAAATCTGCTGCGCTAAGTGATTCAGTAGTTTCTGCTGAACATGTAGCACCTCCAACGCGGGCATAAAGCATGAAGTCATCAATATAATAGGTCTCTACAATTCCAGAGTCTAACTCAAAGAACAAAATGATCTTATCGTGTTTCCCACTTTCACTAGCAGCAAAGTCGAAGGTAAGCTCTTCCCATGCATTTGCAGTAGTTGTTACAGCTGCTACTTCTACGTTAATTCCAGGATTGGTTTTATCCTCAAGTTTGACAAGCACATTGGTACCTGCTACCGGAGACCATACTTTCAGTTTAAATCCTGCATTTGCATTAAAGTCAAATTTGGAATCAAATTCAATTTGAGTATTGGCAAATTGCTCTCCATTTCTATCAATCTGACCTGCCTGGCAAGATGTGTTTACCGCATTATCAAAATCAGGATTCGCGATATAGGTGTAGTCGCCACCAAAAGAACCAATAGCTGCACCAGGATCTGTTTGGAAAGTTAAATCAAAGTCGGCTGCATCAAGTGATTGCGCAGCATCTGGAACGCATTCTGCACCACTACCAGTGCGTTCATAAAGCATAAAGTCATCAATATAAAAGACCCCTGAAGTGTTAGAATCTATATTAAAGAATAGCACTATCTTAGTATATTTACCACTTTCAGTAGTTGCAAAATCAAAAGTTAATTCTTCCCACGCACTAGCAGTAGTGGTAGTAGCTGATACTTCTACAGCACCAGTTCCTTCAAGTTTTACGGTAACTTTAGTACCTGCTTCAGGAGACCACACTTTCATTTTAAAACCAGCATTGGCATCAAAGTCTAAGTTTGTATCAAATACAATTTGATTATTTGCATATTGAAAGTCTGGACTTCTAGTAATTTGACCAACTTGACATGAAGTATTTACAGCATTATCAGAATCAGGATTTGGTATACTTACCATGACAGAACCATCATCAACAATATCCGCTGTTGGGTCTGTTTGAAACGTTAAATTAAAGTCGGCTGCATCAAGTGATTGCTCAGCATCTTCTGTACAAGGGGCAGGAGGCGTTTCAATTTGTTCTATATCATCAATATAAAAAGTACCTGCTGTAGTACCTGGTCCGTCAACAAATATTGTTATTCTTA
>CAYWYT010000738.1:0-1186 GCA_964462665.1 uncultured Woeseiaceae bacterium
GCGCTTTGACGGAATAATCTTTTGACATAGATTTGTCATAAGAAAAATCGTCAATGGACAAGAATCCTACGCGTTCCATCATCTTGTCGATCACTTCTTGAAAATCAAATGAAGGGTTTAAGCCTGCGAATAATAGAGGCCCCCATTGTTTTAAGGGAAATTTGTAAAGGTGATCACAACTTCTTGGAAAATCTTTAGCTTCCTTAAATTCGGGCATAAATTCAAAATTCCCCTTCAGGTCAAACCTTCTGCCATGGTACATGCAGTTGAGTTTATTGGCAGGGCCACTTTTTAAAACCACCAGATTTGCTCTGTGGGTACATACATTACTAAGACAATGAATACCTCCTTCTTCATCCCTGGTGAGCAACATTGGTTCTGTTAAGAAGCTATCCAACAAAACAAAAGGGTGAACGGATTTTGTTGTTTTTAGAAGAGACTCATCACCTACAAACTGCCAGGATTTTAAAAACACCTTCTCCTTTATGACATCAAAAATGGTTTTGTCCTTATAGAATGATGAAGGTAAGGTATTGGCCTTCCTGATATCAGCGTCAATTGTGAAATGATTGTGCTTTGACATAGTCCTTTTAATTATTGTATACTTGTGATTAAATGTAACCAAAAATATATTAATTCAAGCCAAACCTTATTTATGCAAAATAAATCTCAGAAAGTAGGATTGATAACAGCTACTTCTCTGGTAGTGGGTAATATGATAGGCGCAGGGATTTATGTCCTGCCGGCAACACTAGCCGGATATGGAAGTGTAACCATTGTTGGGTGGATATTATCAGCTCTTGGGGCAATAGTTTTGGCTAAAATATTCGGAAATTTTAGTAAGATTATTGTTAATAAGAGTGGTGGCCCCTACACATATACCCGTGAAGGGTTTGGTGATTTCATAGGATTTTTAGTGGCCTGGGGTTATTGGATATGTATCTGGGTTGGTAATGCTGCCATCGTAATTGCCCTTATAGCCGCCTTAAGTTTTTTCTTTCCGGTTTTAGAAACCGACAAAGTATTATCGGTTGGAGTTGGTTTGGGATTTATCTGGTTTTTTTCCTGGATTAATTCGAGAGGAGTGAAAGAATCGGGGAGAATTCAAGTCATAACAACCATCATTAAACTTTTGCCATTGGTGCTCATTATTTTAATTGGAGCCTTTATGTTTGATATCAATAAT
>CAYWYT010000739.1:0-1183 GCA_964462665.1 uncultured Woeseiaceae bacterium
GAGAGCAGCATGTGGACGCCAGGTATTGTAGCGTTCAAACCACTTTTTGAGTCCCTCGCAAAGCTCGATGACTGTGGAGTGCTCGAAGATGTAAATCTCCTCATACTTCACGCTGCGCCAAAGCCGCTCGATAAAGACGTTGTCCATCCAGCGTCCTTTGCCGTCCATGCTGATCTTCACCCCAAGGCCTAACAATTTACCTATCCATTCAGCCGAGGTGAACTGACACCCCTGATCGGTATTGAAAATCTCGGGAACTTCCCCAGTGCTTGTCAGTGCCTTGTCTAGGGCCTCCAGACAGAGCCCTGTTTCCATGGTGTTGGAAACCGCCCAGCCAAGGACTTTACGCGAATACCAGTCCATCACCGCACACAAATAGGCATGTCCTCCAGGCATTGGCACGTAGGTGATATCCGTGCACCAGACCTGATTGGGCCTTGTCACTGCAAGGTTTCGTAAGAGGTAGGGGTATTTCCGATGTCCATCATCTGGGATGCTCGTTCGGGGTTTACAGTAAATGGCTTCAATGCCCATTTCACGGCGCAGGCGCTGCAGACGTTTCCTGTTCATTACTAGTCCGTCTTCACGTTTTAACACAGTTATTAGTCGTCGCGTTCCGAGGCACGGATCAATCATGTAATACTCGTCCAACAAACGCTTGATGCGCAGGTCTTCCTCGTTTTCGGCAACGGGTTTATAGTCCACCGAGGATCTTGCCACACCGAGTAATTCACATTGCCTTCTCATGCTGATGTCAGGATGTTCTTTTTCTACCAACTCGATACGATCCCTTACAGACCGAGTTGTTTGGACTTTTTTCTCAAAAAATCGATCTCCACGGCCTGCTTTCCTATCTTGGCATGAAGCTCCTCTCGCTGGGCTTCTAAAACCTCTTCTCCAGACTTTTTCTTGCCTGATGAAAATACGTCAGAAGCTCCTTCAAGCATCTTCTTTTTCCAGTCAGAAACCTGCACGGGATGGATTTGATACTCTTTGGCTATTTGTTGAATCGTTTTGATTCCTTTGAGGGCTTCCAAGGCAACTCGTGCCTTAAACTCGGGTTCGTGTCTTCTTCTTTTTGCTTTCATTTTTAGTGGTTTGGGTTCGGTTATTTTGCCGTTCCTGTCCACCATATTCATAACTTAGCTACTGGCCTGAATTTCGGGGTCCACCTCACCTCGGG
>CAYWYT010000740.1:0-1182 GCA_964462665.1 uncultured Woeseiaceae bacterium
TAGCCATAGCGAATCTCCCCTAGTCTGCGATCGGTATCTGGGTGATCTCGATGATGCCCCAGATGATGTAGAAAATTGACGGTACCGCGATGCCCAGAACGAGCAAAATGAACGGGTTGTCGAGAAACCGTTGCATCGCAGGAATTTGTTCCAGGTCTTCTTCTTCTTTGTTATCCATCAGATAGTACCCCCACAGCCATTGGCGGATTAAAGCACGCTAGCCAACAAAAAATTAGCGGTAAATCAGGGGTTACCCGTATAGAGGCGGATTAGATAGAAACTAATCATCGCGAGAACGAGCAAAATGCCAAAGAAAAGCACCGAGCGGTATTCGAATCGACGGCCCGCGGAAATTTCGAGGCGGTCCAGAATCCAGTTGGACAAAAGATACAGCGCGGCGGCTACGAGTGTGAAATAGACTACTTCCAAAGGACTAACCCTCAGTCAGGCGCGCAATTCCCGGACGCCATCGTCACCGGCGATTAGCAGCACGTCGGCCGCTCGTTGCGCGAAAATGCCAACGGTAAGTACGCCGGGAATCTGGTTCAGACGAGTTTCCATCTCCATCGGATTGCTGATCGCGAGGTCGTGGATATCGAGAATATGATTGCCATTATCGGTTACGAAACCCTCTCTCCAGATCGGTTGCGCGCGCATTTTCAGGAGTTTGCGCGATACAAATGCCTGTGCCATGGGAACGACCTCGATGGGCAGTGGAAAACCACCCAGCATCCCAACCAATTTGGTGTCGTCAACAATACAAACGAATCGTCGTGCCGCGCCCGCCAGGACTTTTTCACGCGTCAGAGCGCCACCGCCACCCTTAATCAACTGCAGACGCTTATTTGACTCGTCTGCGCCGTCGATATACAGGTCGATGTCACCGGCTTCATTCAGGGTAGAAACCTCGAAGCCTTCAGCCTCGAGCAATTCTGTTGATGCTTTGGAACTGGAAACGACTTTTTCGATTCGGTCGCGAACGCTGGGAAGTAAATCAATGAGGCAGTTAACGGTCGATCCGGTGCCGACGCCGAGCGCGGTGCCTGGTTCGATGAAGGCGAGAGCAGCTTCAGCGGCCTTACGTTTTTTCTCTAGTGCGTTCATAAGCGCTTCTTATTCTACGTACACTTATTTTACATACAAAAGTGCCCGCATATGCGGGCACTTTCGCTGTGCTGAGAA
>CAYWYT010000741.1:0-1181 GCA_964462665.1 uncultured Woeseiaceae bacterium
ACTTCAATTCGACTGTCCTGCGTACCACTAAGGCGTCGCTCGATCACTCGTAGTCGCGCGATCAGCTCCGGAGTTTCAAAAGGTTTAGGCAGATAATCATCCGCGCCACTGTCAAGGCCGGACACGCGCGCATCGATGCTCGCTCTGGCGGTCAGAATCAAAACCGGCACGGTCGATCCCGAGCCACGAATCTTTTTCAGAACATCGAGCCCATCCATATCGGGCAGACCGAGATCAAGGACAACCATATCGGGCGGGTCAACGCTGACGGTGTGTAAAGCCGCCTTGCCTTCGGCCACGTGATTAGTAACAAAGCCCTCGCTGCGGAGGGCCTTGCACAATCCAGCGGCAAGCGACTGATCGTCCTCGACGAGGAGTATTTGCATACAACGTTGCCTTTATCATGCCAGCAGACTCAGCTCTTTCTAGCTGGATCGCTTCAATTTCTGCCGGACCTCAGCGAGCGCCACGCGAATTTCCTGCTGGCGACCGGTGTCGGCGACAGGCCTGTCCGCTCTTGGCGCAGCTTCTTGTGCCTTAAGCAGGTACTTTTCTGCGCTTTCGTAATCCTTGTTGTCCCGCAGATAGTCCGCGTAGAAATAGTTCGGGTCAATGCCGTCCGGATTGATCGCAAGCGCCTTCTGAAGAAATTGTACGGCTTTCTTGTCGCTGCCAAAACCCACAGGCCATCCTGGCACCTTCGAATACAGCGTTCCGAGGCTTGCGTAGGCGGATCCATTCAATGCGTGGTCGTCGATTTTTAGGGACGCCTCGAGGCTTTTCCTCGCGTCCTTGGCGTAGGAAAGAGCGCCGAGACCGCCTTTTACTCCGGCATATGCCGACTTGATGATGCCGTTCCAGACCAGGATCTCCGCGGATCCGCTGTTGTTGGCCACAGCAGCATCAGCCTTCTCGATTAGCGTCTCATACGCCTCAATCTGTGCGTCACCGGTCATTTCGTAGTTCGCGATAGCCCAGTTTTTTTGCAGCTCGGACACAATGTCGTCAGTCGACTGCGCAAAAACCATCGCAGGAAGCAGCAGTACCAGGTAAATCAGCTGTCTTGAATATTTTGTGTTCATTAGTTTGTCCTCTGTTCAAATTTCATGTTTGGCAAAACGCCGAATGATGGGTAGTTGCTTGCGTAAACTGCTGTCGACCAGCGCCGGCAGCAGCGCATT
>CAYWYT010000742.1:0-1178 GCA_964462665.1 uncultured Woeseiaceae bacterium
ACATGGGACCCCCAGATTAGGAATCTGGTGCTCTATCCGACTGAGCTACCGGGGCTGCGCTGCCGCGATTCTAGCAAAGAGTGGGCATACACCGCATAATTGCTGCATGGCTGGAATAATCGTACGTACATTGATCTGCATGCTGGGCCTGTTCCTGGCGTCCGCCCTGATTCCTGGCGTAGAAATCGCCGGTACTGGGACCTACATTCTGGCGGCGTTGCTGCTGGGTCTCGTAAACGGCTTCATACGACCGATCGCAGTGCTGCTCACTTTACCGCTTACGATCGTCACGCTGGGCCTATTTGTGCTGGTTATTAATGCGGCAATGTTCGGTTTGGTGGCCGCAATGTTGGATAATTTTGCAGTATCCGGGTTGTTCTCCGCGATGTTTGGCGCATTGGTCGTTGGCATTACGAGTACTATTGCATCCTGGTACATCGGACCGAAAGGCCAAGTTGAGATTTACGTCGTCCGGCAGGACTGATCGTCGGGCAAGAATAATAACGAGAGCGCTTATAAGCGCTATTTGACAAAGTAGAGAGGAAACTCAAGTGAATCACAGAATTCTAATTGCGCTGACTGTCGCAATTTCGTTGGCGGTCGCCTGTAGCAGCGAAGAGCAACCGGCCGATGTAACTGCGCAAGCTGCGCCGGATACCAACGTCGCGACGAAACACATCTCCGAACAATTTATTCGCGATGTGATGATAGAAATTTCGAGCGATGAGTATGAAGGTCGCGGTCCTTCCACTGCCGGCGACATCAAGACGCGCAAGTATCTTGCCACATTGATGGGTGAGATCGGGCTGGATCCCGCCGCCGAAGATGGCAGTTGGGAACAGCCTTTCCAGATGGTAAGTGTGAACACGCTGCCGCCGGAAGGCTGGACGTTTGAAGGTAATGGCAATTCAGTTTCCTTCGAATTCTACGAAGACTTCATGATTAACGGCGATAACCAACAATCTGCACCGGCAGTTAAGGATGCGGAAGTCGTATTCGCAGGCTACGGAATACAAGCGCCGGAATTCGGCTGGGACGACTACAAGAACATCGACGTTACCGGCAAAGTTGTATTGCTCATGAACAACGATCCGGACTGGGACCCGGAGCTGTTCGCCGGTGAAACCCGACTTTGGTACGGACGCTGGGACTACAAGTTTCTGACCGCTGCCAAGAAC
>CAYWYT010000743.1:0-1175 GCA_964462665.1 uncultured Woeseiaceae bacterium
TAGCCAGCATCACAAAGCCGCTCAATGGTCAGCTGCAGTATTTCGAGTTTGGTCTCGGGCGCAGGAATATGTGCGGCATCGATCATGCGCTGCCCCTTGAAACGAGAGGGCAGGTGCGCGTAGTTGTATACGGCGAGTCGGTCTGGCCGCATGTCTATGACCGATTGCAGCGTCTTGTCGAATCCAGCCGTGGTTTGTAACGGCAGGCCATAGATCAGATCAAACGAAATCGATTTGAAATCACTGTTACGAGCTGTCTTTAACAATTCGGCGACCGCTGCTTCACTTTGCACGCGATTCACTGCGTTTTGGACAGAGGCATCAAAGTCCTGAATTCCCAGGCTGAGTCGATTGAAACCGAGTTCGGCAAGCGTCTCCAGAGAGGCACCAGTGACAGTGCGTGGATCCACCTCGATCGAGAACTCTCGCTCATGCGGTGCTGCGAACTGGAACTTGGAAGCGAGCTTGTCCATTAGCTCGGCCATTTGCTCCGCGCTTAGATAGGTTGGTGTTCCGCCACCGAGGTGCAGTTGTTCTACGCGTCGTGATGGTGCGAACAACTCTGCCTGCATGTCGATTTCCCGGTGCAGGTCGCGGAGATACCTGGATACGCGTGCCTGATTGCGCGTGACGATCTTGTTGCAGCCACAGTAGTAGCAAAGAGACTCGCAAAAGGGGATATGCACATACAAGGACAGTGGCGTGTTGGTAGCGTTGCTACTCTGTGCGAAATCACGGTAGTCGTTGGCGGTGAAATCGCCTGTGAACTGCGGTGCGGTTGGATACGACGTATAGCGCGGGCCACGACCATCGTAGCGAGCAATTAACTCCGCGTCGAAGCGGACTGCGCCTATTTCTGACTCTTTCATGCCGTATATCATCGTCAATCCCGAGGATGTATTACATGGGTACTTTCCGCAGCTTATGCGACAGAAACACTGCAACGGTTAGCAAAAGCAGGGCGACCGCCTGGTGTGATACCGCCAAGAAGGTTGGCACGCTCAGCAGCAACGTCGAGATTCCAAGCGCAATTTGCAAAATGCCTGTGTGCAACAGCGCGTTGCTGGCCTTAGCAGCGGGCGGTGGCAGGTTCGCTTTCCTGGCTTGCATCCAATAGATGACGATCGCTATGAAGGTCGTTATCGCCAGCAATCGGTGGTCGAATTGAACCGTCG
>CAYWYT010000744.1:0-1174 GCA_964462665.1 uncultured Woeseiaceae bacterium
AAGTCGGTCGCGGGTTTGACGCTGGAGGATGTTCGCCACTTCTATGCAACTAACTACGCGCCGCAGATTAGCAACATTATCGCCGTTAGCGACATCCCGCAGGCGCAGCTGGTTAAGAAGTTGTCTGTATTTGAAGATTGGCAGGGTGTCGTCGCACCTACGCCGGCCTTGAAAGATTTTCCTGAGATTGAAGGCACGAAAATCTATCTGCTAGACAAACCCGGTGCAGCGCAATCGGAGATTCGAATCGGTAAACGGTCGATGAGCTTTGATGCGACCGGTGAGTATTTTCGTTTATCCCTGATGAATTTTCCGCTGGGCGGCGCCTTCAACAGTCGTATTAACCTGAATCTGCGTGAAGATAAGGGCTATACATACGGAGCGCGCTCGGGCTTTGGTGGTAACAAAGAGTACGGGAGCTTTACCGCGAGAGCCGGCGTGCGTGCAGACGCGACGGCGGACAGTATTGTTCAGTTTGAAAATGAAATTCGCAACTACGCCGAATCTGGAATTAGCGAGCCGGAGCTCTCATTTACTCGCAAGTCCATCGGCCAAAGCGATGCGCGCTCCTATGAGACGCCGGGGCAGAAGCTGGGATTCCTGGCACAGATCCTCGTGTATGACCTTGACGAGAGTTTTGTGGATGAACAAAGTGAAATTCTTGCGGCGATCGGCAAGGATGAGCTGGATGCTCTCGCTCGCAAGCATTTGCTCATGGAGGACATGATTATTGTCGTGGTCGGAGACAAGAGCACAATTCTTGAGGGTCTTGAAGGTCTGGGCTACGAGATCGTTGAATTGGACGAAAACGGATTCGAGACGATCGGTTATTGAGCGCACAGCCAGAAATTGATGTTACGGCATTTCGCCAGCAACTTATTGCGCTCCAAGGTGAGCTGCAAGAACTTGCGGCTTCCAGCGCCGAATCCGTGCAGGTGGTCGAGTTGGACCAGGCGAAAGTAGGTCGCTTGTCGCGAATGGATGCTATGCAGGCACAGGAGATGGCCAAGGCCTCAAGCCAGCGTCGTGAGCAGATGCTGAAACAAATTACGCTCGCGCTCGCGAGAATCGACAACGATGAGTTTGGTTATTGCCGGGATTGTGAAGAGTTGATCCCGTTCAAGCGCCTGCAGTTCGACCCCACCTCGACTCGCTGTGTTGACTGTGCGAGTGC
>CAYWYT010000745.1:0-1172 GCA_964462665.1 uncultured Woeseiaceae bacterium
GGCGGCACGATCTTTCTGCCTTCTTCCTGGAGGACCTGGCGTTACCGCGTGCGCCGGACAGCGCTAACTGACTACGCTGCTTCTGTCTGGTCCCGAATAATCTCCAGAAACTGCCAACCGTAGCGGTCTAATTTAGTCTGCCCAACGCCACTGATGTCCAACATCGCGGCCTCAGTTTGCGGCCGGTACTGCAACATCTCATGCAACGTCTTGTCGTGAAAAATCACGTAGGCCGGAACGTCGTGTTCACTCGCTAGCGACTGACGGCATTCTCGCAGCGCTTCCCACAGACCCTCGTCCTCTGTCGCCACGGCACGTGCCTTGCTCGACCGCCTTGCCACTGCAGCTGGCAGCTTCGGGTCTTCACGAAACTCCTGTGGCGTCTCGCCACGCAGAACGCCGCGGCTGGTGTCCGTAAGTACTAACGCGCCGTAACGCTCGGCATCGGCTCGCAAGTGCCCGGCGACCACTAGCTGCCGCGTAACAGAACGCCAGGTCGCCGATGCTTTGTCCTTCCCTATCCCAAAGACGCTGAGTTGATCATGTCCATTCTGTTCGATCTTGTCGGTCGCTTTGCCCAGCAACACGTCAACAATATAGGCAGCACCGAATCGCTGCCCGGTACGATAGATGGCTGAGAGCAGCTTTTGTGCCGCTTCCGTCCCGTCCCAGGTGACGACCGGCACCAGGCAACCGTCGCAGTTGCCGCAATCCTCGACCAGCGCGTCACCAAAATACGCCAGCAACGGTCTACGCCGGCAGCCGGTAACCTCGCACCAGCCCAACAGCGCATCGAGTTTGTAGCGCTCGTAGCGTTTGAAATCTTCAGCGGCCTGGGACTCGTCCAGCATCTGCCGCAAACGCACCACGTCCTGTAAGCCGTACACCATCCAGGCCGCTGCGGGCTCACCGTCACGGCCTGCCCGGCCGGTTTCCTGATAGTAGGACTCCATGCTTTTCGGTAGATCGAAATGAGCGACGAAACGAACGTTCGGTTTATCAATGCCCATGCCAAAGGCGATCGTCGCACAGATAATCACGCCATCCTCGACCAGAAAGCGACGTTGGTTTTCGCGCCGAACCTCGGAATCGAGTCCTGCGTGGTACGCCAGTGCCGCAAAGCCCTCATCGCACAATTGAGCTGCGACGCTTTCGGTTTTCTTTCGCGACAG
>CAYWYT010000746.1:0-1169 GCA_964462665.1 uncultured Woeseiaceae bacterium
ATTGGCACGTGTCGCGCACCTCATCCACCAGCCCATCCGCGGGCGGATCGAGAGCGCCGCCGAGCACCTGCCCGCGCACGTCGCCGCCGCGTGAGCCCCGCGGCCCCGCGTCAGTACCCGCTCGTGCTGAACGGCGAGGCGGGCAGGCCTTCTTTGTTGTACAGGTTCGAGCCCGTGGGGAAGTTGGTATACGCGTAGCGCACCGCGACCGGTGTCTTAACCTTGTCGCTCCAGACGATCAGGTCCGACCCGTCGAGCTTGCCCTGTGCCCAATGCCAACTGCCGTCTTTCGCCTGGATCGACAGCCAGGGGAAGCCCTCGTTCGGCGTCGGCTTGGCGGGTTCGTAGCCCTTTTTCTGAGCGAGCATCAGGCCGCTGCCCGGGTAGTCAAACCGCACCCGGATGGTGTTACCCTGAACCTTGTGGTCCTTGTAGATCGGACCGCTGGGGACCAGGTCGTCATCGCCGTACTGGTGACGCATCGCCCACCTCGCCAAGCGCAGGCCCACGTCGTATTTGTTGACCGGGTGCTCCTTGCGCGCGCCGATGTCGATGGTCACGGCCATGCCCGTGTTCTTGAGCGTCATCGCTTGGAGCTGCGCGTTACGGATCTTCGCACGCCCGTCGCCCATCGCCGGCTCGTCTTCAGGCGACTCGCCGATGCTCGCGATCTGGACGAAATAGAACGGGAAATCGCCCTGGCCCCAAGACGTGCGCCAGTCGCCGATCATCGACTCCATCTTCTGGAAGTATTCGTGCCCTTCGCTCGCGTTCGCCTCGCCCTGGTACCACAGCGCCCCGCGGATGCCGTAGCCGATCACCGGCATGATCTTGGTCTGGTAGTTCGTCTTCCGGTCCGAACGCTTCAGGCCCTGCTTGTGCTTGTCGCTCTGCAGGTCTTCAGGCACCTCACGCATCCACGCCTCGATCGGCGACCCGCCGGTGGCGGCCATGAGCAGCCCGATCGGCACTTTGATTTCGCTCTGCACCTTGCGTGCAAAGCAGAAGGCGACGCGCGAGAACACACGCGAGCTCTCGGGCGTGCACAGGATCCACTGCCCGTCGCGCCACTGCCGCAGCGCGGGGTACTTCGCGTTCTCGATCGTGCCCGGAGGCCAGGGGCCCATCTTCAGCGGGCCGGCCATGTTTGACTGACCCGAGCACAGCCA
>CAYWYT010000747.1:0-1168 GCA_964462665.1 uncultured Woeseiaceae bacterium
ACCCGCAAAGCACCACTCAACCCCAATAAAACAAAATGATCTTCGCCGGCAGAATGTGTGGAATCAAAAATCATTCGAGCGTTGCTATAACCGCCAATGACGGTTGGGTTCCACTAACAGTTTGATTTTCTTCCTTTTGTTTCACGTGTTTTCTCCTTTCTAAGTATATGTTTTGAGTTTTTGAGCAAAAAAAACCTAACTTCAGTGTATTAAGGGTATTTTTTTGTTCTTTATCTTCGTAGTATATGATATGGTAACGAATATAAAACATATACTATGAAGAGGTATTCCTGTGCCGATTATTGATACCAAGAAGCTTGATTTTGTCAGAGCGACTGTGAAGAGGAAGAAAATATTTATTCTGAATGAGCTTGTATCACTCTTGGGTTGCTCATCGAGAACAGCTCAGGTAAAGCTTAAACTTTGGGAGGCGTATACGAGTTATAATCAAAACGGGAAATACTATACTTTGCCAGAGATACCCAGGTTTGACGTTAACGGGCTATGGCGGTATAAAGATATTGCCTTTTCCAAGCATGGCAATTTGAAACAAACCATTGTTCATCTGGTAATGATCTCGTCCGCAGGCCTGTCCGGCAGGCAGTTTGGCGAACTATTGGGTCTTTCCCCGCAGTCATTTATGCATCATTTCAGAAAATGTCCAGGACTACGCAGAGAAAAACATGGAGGTGTCTTTGTCTACTTTGCCGATGAACCAAAAATATATGAAATGCAGAAGCGGCAGAGGCAGAAGAGTGCCTACCGATCAGCGATTGCTTCCATTTCCGAACCTGATGCGGTTATGATACTGGTTGCCATCATCAGCCACCATGGGATATCTGCTGATGATATTCTGGCCCTGCCAAAAATCAAAAAAAGTAAATTGACATTGCCGACGATTCAAGGCTTTATGGAGCGTCATGGTCTTGTAAAAAAAATTCCGGTTTCAAGGCACTGAAATTATTCAAGAGCTTTGTTGGACAGCTGATTGCCGGAATAAGAGCCGATGTGTTATTTCCAGAAAAGCCAACTCTGCACTTTTATCCTGAAAAGCTGGAATGTCCTGCATGTGGTTCCAGTCTTAATATTCAGAAAACTTGGGAAAAGGAAGTGGTGACCATGGATATCGGATCCTTTCGTGCCAAGGAAACTGTAATGATGTGCCCTC
>CAYWYT010000748.1:0-1157 GCA_964462665.1 uncultured Woeseiaceae bacterium
GAACAGAATTAAATATTACAAATGTAAAAGGATCTCAATTCCTTGAACCATTATTTGAATTCTCTGGAGCATGTTCTGGTTGTGGTGAAACACCTTATATTAAATTACTAACTCAATTATATGGAGATAGCATTTTAATTGCCAACGCAACAGGTTGTTCTTCTATTTATGGTGGTAATTTACCAACAACGCCTTATAAAACCAATAAATTTGGTAGAGGACCAGCTTGGGCAAATTCATTATTTGAAGATAATGCTGAATATGGTTTAGGTATGAAATTAGGGTTAACTAAAAAACAGGAAATTTCTGAGAACCTATTAAAAGGATTAGAAGCAGAAGTTGGTACCGAATTAGTAAATGCTATTTTGAACAATCCAGAAAAAACGGAAGCAGAAAAAGAAGAAAACTTTGCAAACCTTGATACCCTTAAAGAAAAGTTAGCCGGAATCAACAATGCTGATGCTAAAAAATTATCCCAATTAACAGAGTACTTACGTAAAAAATCTGTTTGGATTCTTGGTGGTGATGGTTGGGCTTATGATATAGGTTATGGTGGAGTTGACCACGTATTGGCATCTGGTGAAAACATCAACATTATGGTGTTAGATACAGAAATTTATTCTAATACTGGTGGACAAATGTCTAAAGCGACACCATTGGGCGCAAGTGCAAAATTCGCTGTGTCAGGTAAACGTACAAGCAAAAAAAGTTTAGCATTACAAGCTGTTTCTTATGAAAATATTTATGTTGCTCAAGTAGCGATTGGAGCGAAGGATTTACAAACGCTTAAAGCAATTGAAGAAGCAGAAGCTTATGATGGACCATCATTAATTATTGCTTATTCACATTGTGGTGACCATGGTTACAACCTTCGAGATGGAGCTATGCACCAAGAAAAAGCTATTGAAACTGGTTATTGGCCATTATTTAGATTCGACCCTTCTAAACCAAAAGGTAAGAAGTTTAAATTAGATTCTAAAGCGCCATCTGCACCACTTGAGGACTTTATGTATATGGAAACTCGTTTCTCAAGAGTTGTTAAAGATGATGCTGAATTAGGAGCTAAACTTCTTAAACAAGCGCAAGAAGAAGTAGATTCTAGATGGGAACGATTACAAATTTACGGAGATATGTAAATAATAATCGGAGATAATAAA
>CAYWYT010000749.1:0-1157 GCA_964462665.1 uncultured Woeseiaceae bacterium
ATTTGTTCAGCGTTTCAACATGATCCCAATAAAGCCTGGCTGGTTCTGGCTACTGATCTGCCCTATGTTGATGAAAAATTGATCCGTCAATTATTGGATAATAGAGACCCAAGTAAGGTCGCTACCGCACTCAAAGGGAAAAGTAAAAATTTTCCAGAACCATTAATTACTATTTGGGAACCAAAGGCATACCCGATCATGCTACAATTTCTCGC
Organism: uncultured Woeseiaceae bacterium; assembly: GCA_964462665.1. GTDB lineage: Bacteria > Pseudomonadota > Gammaproteobacteria > Steroidobacterales > Woeseiaceae > UBA1847. Next base: position 216 of record CAYWYT010000749.1, read on the forward strand.
CCAAGGGATTTCTTGTCCCAGAAAAGTATTGATTAATTCAGACGTAAAAATTGTTGAAGTCCAGGATGATTATATAGTCAATGTCAATACGCCAGAGGAGTTTAGATCAGTTAAAAATGACTTAAAAAAATAACGCTTTCTCTCAAATAGATGAATATATAAGATGAACCCAAGTAAGGAAAACCTTTATAAAAGACAGGTCATTCTTCCCGAAATAGGGATAAACGGTCAACAAAAATTGTCAGCAGCAAAAATTGCCATTATTGGTTGTGGTGGTCTGGGAAGTACGGTAGCAGTCTACCTGGCAGCGAGTGGAGTTGGGCATATTCACTTGGTTGATTTCGATAAAATAGACCTCACTAATTTACACAGACAGGTATTTTATAGTCTTGATGATGTTGGAAAATCAAAAGCAAAGATACTCTCGCATCATATCCTTAAGATTAGCCCCTTTGTTAAGCTAACTTTTAGCGAAGCTTCAATTACAAAATCAACGATCCATAAAGAATTAAATGATAGTTTAATCATCATCGATTGCACCGACAGCCTTACAACTAAATATTTATTAAACGATTACTGCGTAATTTCAGACAAAGTACTTGTTTATGGATCTCTTTATAAACACGATGGCTATGTTGCAACTTTCAATTTTAAGGCTGAGGGAAAACAAACTGCCAATTTAAGGGATGCCTTTCCAACCATTCCGGCAAAGCATATTCCTAATTGCGCTGAAATAGGCACATTAAATACAATTGTTGGGCTTATAGCCATGATGCAGGCCAATGAAGTAATCAAAATTATTACCAGCACGGGTAATCCATTAATCAATCAGATCCTGATTTATAATTCTATGGAAAACACTCAGTTCATTATGAAAATTAAAGCTGGTTTTTCCAAAGAAAAAATTCAGGAAATCTACAAGAAGGAGGAATATTTTGATGC
>CAYWYT010000750.1:0-1156 GCA_964462665.1 uncultured Woeseiaceae bacterium
GTGGCAATGTTAAACTCGATTATCAGTCGCTGAGATTACCTGATCAGGAACAATGTTAATCTACAAACATATATAATTACTTATACTTTCCAGTTGATCTCTTTAATGCGAGATTATTTCTTTTGTTGCCGATACCACCCTGGTGTTACTCCGCTCATACGAAGAAAAGCTCGATTGAAGTTACCAGGGTGGGTGTAACCAAGTGCGTATGCTATATCTTTGATGCTGTTTTCTGAATCTTTAAGAAGGAAAATTGCGGCATTAAAACGTACACGTTCGACAATTTGGCGGTAATTTGTTTTTTCTTTTGCTAATAATCTGAACAGTGTGATTCGGTTTATTTCGAGAATCTCAGCCACCTCGTCTATAGAAGGCAGCTGCCTGTAATGTTGCAGTGTTCTAAGAAAGTTTTCCAATTTATCTACAACCATGGCCTGTGAAGCCTCGGTTTTCATAAACTCTATTGGTCTTTCAGCAACACCTTCTTTGTGAAGTGGTTGATGAAGGACATCAGTCGGGAAGGAAATGGCAGTATAATCCTGTAAAAATTCAAAATTACATATTTCCAGTTCAGGTAAAATTGTTCCGACGGGTGAAGCTTCAGTAAATAATTTGATATGTTTAGGCTGCCATGTACGGTGTGTTGCAAGGCGTATTACTTCTCTCAAGACAAGGACAGTGGTGTGGTCAGCTATACATGCTGTACGGGGAAGATTGTTTGTAATGAAACAGAGCCAGCTGGTTAAATTACCCCTAATGAGTCGTATCGAGTTGCCTTCTGCAACAATTGGTAACAGTTGGGATAGAGTGTCGATCGCGTCATGAAGTGTTACAGTCCGCTCGAGTGCATCTCCAAGTGGCCCCAGTTCAGTGAGCGGATATGGGTCTCCATCTAAAAAGCCAAGCCCCTCAATACTTTCACTTTGTCCTACATCCTCAAAAAAATGATAGAGCTGCTGTTTCAGTATCTGACCAGTTCCCCAGGTAACGCATTCTGGAGGAATCAGGTGGCGCTCAAGATAACGGTTTGCATCAATATTTCTCGCATTAAGGCATGCGACGAAAGGCTGGAGAGCACCCGGATTGAATAGTTGTAATTGATTCATTGATTGGAAGGTTTGTTTTTATACACATCAGAGTGTGAATGTAACAAAAT
>CAYWYT010000751.1:0-1153 GCA_964462665.1 uncultured Woeseiaceae bacterium
ATATAAAGTTAAAGTCATAACAACTATCATTAAACTTTTGCCATTGGTGCTCATTATTTTAATTGGAGCCTTCATGTTTGATGTCAATAATTTTCCCGCTTTTAATCTTACTGGGGAAAGTAATTTGGCCACAATACCCTTGGTTGCGACTTTAACTTTATATGCATTTCTTGGTCTTGAATGTGCAACAATTCCAGCCGAAAATATAGTAAATCCCGAAAAGATTGTGCCCAAGGCAACGATTTATGGCACAATGATAAGTACAGTAATTTATATTCTTAGTACAATAGTTCTTTTTGGAATGCTACCTGTTGATGTTTTGAAAAATTCTCCAGCACCTTTTGCCGAAGCGTCAAAACTGATAGGAGGAGAGTTTGCCGGATATTTTGTTGCTGCAGGTGCCGCTGTTTCAGCCATCGGCGCACTTAATGGTTGGATACTTGTCTCAGGGCAAATTCCTATGGCAACAGCAAAAGATAAACTTTTTCCAAGGATCTTTAAAAAGGAAAATTCAAAAGGTGCTCCGGCCGTCGCCATTGTTATAGGGAGTTTGTTAACTTCCGTGGTTATGCTAATGAATTTTTCGGAAAGTCTGGTGGATCAATTTGAAATTATTGTATTGCTTTCGACCTTTACCGCCTTGGTCCCTTATTTGTTTACTTCGGCCTCATATGCCCTGGTAATTATTGAACATCGATTCCATTTGCCGGGAAGAGGTAAAGCCGTTATCCTGGCAGGTTTGGGTATTTCTTATTCTCTCTGGGCGATATTTGGTTCTGGACAGGCAACAGTCTTTTATGGTACGCTGTTGTTGCTATTAGGAATTCCATTTTATATCCTTATGAGCTGGAATAAAAAAAGAAAAGGATGAAGTTAACAAGCCATTCAGATTATGACAAACTCGAGTCTGTTTTGATCAAGCCCGTTGCAAATGCTTTTGTTTCGGATGCTTTATTAAAAAATCAATGGAGATCTTTGCATTATTTGAATAAACCTGATTTTAACACTTCTCTTAAAGAATATGCTGATTTTGAAATGATCTTACAAAGTCAGGGTATTAAAATAAAATATTTACCTTTTAATGAAGAGCTTAGCATTGATTCTATATACTGTCGCGATGCATCCGTTGCCACTGATTTTGGTATGATCATCT
>CAYWYT010000752.1:0-1151 GCA_964462665.1 uncultured Woeseiaceae bacterium
TCGTGGCCCTGAAAGGGATGGAATTGTTCATGGAACCAGGATTTCGACCGATTGGGAAGCATCTCCACCTACCGAGTTGTGGCGCAGGCCCATCGGACCCGGTTGCTCCTCATTTGCAGTCCATGCTAATCACATTTTCACCCAGGAGCAGCGTGGTGAAGAAGAAGTCGTTTCATGCTACAATATGACCACAGGCGAACCGGTTTGGAAGCACGGTGATGAGGCTCGTTTTTGGGACTCGCATGCAGGTGCCGGGCCGCGATCAACACCTACCCTAAGCGGAGGACTTGTATACACTTTTGGTGCAACAGGTATTCTGAATGTACTTGACGCAAAGGATGGTGCAGTTGTCTGGACGCGGAACGTAGCCACGGATACCGGTACAGAGGTTCCGGAATGGGGTTTCACAAGCTCTCCTCTGGTAGTTGATGATGTTGTTGTCGTTGCCCTGGCCGGTACCATGGTCGCATTTGACCTTGCCAGTGGCGAACAACGTTGGATGGGTGCAGATGGTAGCACCGGCTATAGTTCACCACATCTTTTTGAGATAGACGGCGTACCCCAGGTTTTGTTTATGAACGATTTAGGTGCCGTCAGTGTTACGCCTGAAGATGGCTCGCTGCTATGGGAATATCCATGGCCTCATACAGACCGGATACTGCAACCTGCCCGGACAGCTGATGGTGATATTGTGCTTAGCACAGGAGGAGGAAAGGGTATGCGTCGCTTAAAAGTCACCCTTGAATCTGGAGGATGGAAAATAGAGGAGCGCCTGAGTGCGGTCCAGCTTAAATCCTTCTTCAATGACTTCGTGATTCACAATGATCTTGCATTCGGCTTTAGCGGCCCCTTTGTTGAATGCGTCGACATCGTAGAAGGCGGACGCAAATGGAAAAGTAGCCGATACGGTGGCCAGCTTATTTTGCTGGCTGACCAGGATCTAATTTTGGTGCTGACGGAAAAGGGTGAGGTAGCTCTGATCAAGGCAACTCCAGACAAGTTCACGGAACTTGCCAGGATGCCAGCCATCGAAGGCAAGACATGGAACCATCCTGTTGTGGTCGGTGACATTCTGCTGGTTCGCAACAGCGTTGAAATGGTTGCTTTCCAGCTTTCTAGTGCACTCAATGCAACATTGTGAAAAGATATGG
>CAYWYT010000753.1:0-1150 GCA_964462665.1 uncultured Woeseiaceae bacterium
CGGGTTTTCATGTCCGCCAGTTTAAAGCTGATACCCTGGAACTGGCCAATCTTCTTTCCCATGCTTTCCCTTTCTTTGGCATATTCCACACTAGCTTCATATGCCGCTTCGGCAATACCCAGGGCCTGGGTGGCGATCCCGATCCTGCCGGCATCCAATACCGCCATGCTGATCTTGAATCCTTCCCCCTCCTCGCCCAGGCGGTTTTCTACAGGGCAGCGGTAATCTTCAAAGACCAGTTCGCTGGTCGCGGAAGCCCGGATACCCATTTTGGGTTCCTTTTTATCCCGGATAAAACCGGGAATGGTTGCATCGATCAGGAAGGCAGTGATACCCCGATGCCCGGCATCCGGGTCTGTGATCATAAATACCACTACAAAATCAGCCACTGGACCACCAGAAACCCAAGATTTACGGCCGTTGAGAATGTAGGCATCACCATCAAGAACAGCCCTGCTGCGCATGGTGCTGGCGTCCGAACCTGACATCGGTTCAGTTAAAGAATACGCGCCGATCTTTTCACCGGAGGCGACCGGAGTCAGGAAATTTTCCTTATGGTGGTCTGTACCAAATAACATGATGCCGTAATTAAAGAGGGAATTGTTGACAGACATGATCGTCCCGTGGGACGCATCTGCCTTGCAGATCTCTTCCAGGGCCAGGACATAAGACAACGTGTCCATACCCGATCCGCCATACTCTTCCGGTACTTCTATGCCCATAAAACCCATTTCACCCATCTTTTTGATGGTTTCTGAAGGAAAGTCGCCGCTCTCATCAAACTCGGCAGCGATCGGTTTGATCTCCTTTTCAGCAAAATCACGGGCAGCTTTTTGAATCATTTTATGTTCATCGCTGAGGGAAAAACCCTGGGCTTTGTCAGACATTGAAGAACCTCCTTAAACAGGTTGTAGTAAGGCGGGGAAGCGCATTTTTTATTATAGCATTACCTTTCTCGGGTGGCTGATGGGTGGGAAAAATCAGGAAGAATGTAAATAAATCCCCGGAATTATCTCCGGGGAAGGTTTGGTGTGTTACTAACATTTAGTAATTTATTCTTTCCTTGTCCTGAGCGTAACATGTAGCACGAAGTCGAAGGATCCATCCCCGGCCCCCGGTCTACCTCAAGTTTTTAGTTGAGTGGAGGTCA
>CAYWYT010000754.1:0-1149 GCA_964462665.1 uncultured Woeseiaceae bacterium
AGATAATGAACACGAGCAGTCCAATCGCCAGTCGACCATAACGCCCTGCACGCGGTTGAGTTCGACTGAGCGGCACAGCGATGATGGCCAGAATAATGGTGGCTATTGGCACGCCGATTCGCCATTGCAGTTCGGCAATGTGCTGCAAGTCATCAGACTGAATGAGACTTCGTAAAGGCATCGCACGCGGCAACGGATCGGGTGGATCCAGGCTCGGCAAGCTATATGGGATTCCATGTTCCAGGAATTCGAAAACGCGAAACTCAGAGGTGCCAGGTGTGCCCGCGTAACGCCGCCCCTCATGCAGCACCAGATAACGAATGTTCGGGTCATCCGAATCTTTCTGCTCACCGAGGCGCGCAACGACAACTTCCAGTTGGCCGTCATCGAGTAACCGCTGCAGGAACACGTTTTCTATCATGCCGTCTTCGCGCACGTTCTCGCCGTAGACAACTGCGTTTGAGGGCCCAATGGAGACAAAGCGCCCGGGCTCAATACTCGCCAGGTCGGCTTGACGACGTGCTTCGGCGCCAACCCGCTCAATCGACTGCAGCGCTCGCGGTCCAAGATCGAGCGACAACCAGGCCACGCCCATCGACAACGGTAAAAGCAGCATGAAAAGGGGTCGGTAGATACCGGAAGGACCAACTCGGCAAGCCATCATGGCCGGCAGTTCACTGTCGCGATAGAGGCGGCCCAGAGCAAGCATTACCGCTAGAAATAGGCCGATGGGAACCAAAATGGTTAGATATTGCGCCGCTGAAAGCCCGATAACGTCAAAAGCGACGTCTTTGGGGAGTTTCCCCTTCGCAACATCACCTAAGACACGAGCAAACTGATTAGTCAGCAAGATCAACAGCAGGACCATAGTTACGCCGAGCCAGGTCGAGGCTATTTCACGAAATATGTAGCGATCGAGTATGCGAAACAATAGACGTCCGGTTTTGCTTAACGACAATAGGTGTAATCGGTTAGACTACCGTTTTTGTTTTGCCTGCGACAGTCACCCAACTAAAAAGACACTCTATGCAATATTTCACTACGACGAGCAAAGCGTCGCGCAAAGCTGTTGACTGCGTGGTCGTTGGTATTTACGAGCGCGGCAAACTAGGTGCCGGTGCGAGCGAAATCGATGCTGCCAGCAAGGGC
>CAYWYT010000755.1:0-1148 GCA_964462665.1 uncultured Woeseiaceae bacterium
GGCATCGGGTTTTGATCCCGTGTACCGCAGGTTCGAATCCTGCCGCCCCAGCCAATTCGACGCACAAAGGGAGGATTCGTGGATCCGGCATCAATGGCAGTATTTTCGGGTAACGCGCACCCGAAACTGGCTCATGAGATTGCGCGCCGTTTGCATGTCCCACTCGCCCGAGCCCATGTAGGGCGGTTCAGTGACGGCGAAATCAACGTTGAGATCCTGGAGAACATTCGCGGTCGCGAAACGTTCATCATTCAACCAACATGCCCCCCATCGTCAGAAAACCTGATGGAATTGCTGGTTATGATCGATGCCGCGCGACGCGCATCGGCGGCGCGAATTACAGCCGTCATTCCCTACTTCGGTTTCGCACGACAAGATCGCCGACCGAGATCGGCGCGGGTGCCAATTACCGCCAAGCTGGTGGCGAAGATGATCGGCACGGCCGGTGTCGACCGCGTGCTCACTGTAGATCTGCACGCTGACCAGATTCAGGGCTTTTTCGACGTGGCTGTAGACAATGTCTATGCCTCGCCGATCTTGCTGGGTGACGTCTGGAGACAGAAAATTGACGACATCGTCGTCGTGTCTCCCGATGTCGGCGGTGTGGTCCGTGCACGCGCCCTGGCAAAACGTCTCGATGATGCCGATCTGGTGATTATCGACAAACGTCGTGCGAAAGCGAATCAGTCCGAGGTCATGAATATCATTGGTGAAGTTGAGGGTAAGAACTGCGTCATGATGGACGACATGGTTGATACCGCGGGCACGCTTTGCCACGCCGGCGCAGCGCTTAAACAACACGGTGCCGCATCTGTGCAGGCTTACATCACGCATCCGGTCTTGTCGGGTCCTGCGGTGTCCCGCATCTCTGAATCTGAGCTCGACGAGGTTGTCGTTACTGACACGATTCCGCTCAACGAAGAGGCCATGGCCTGCTCGAAGATAAGGCAGCTCTCGACTGCTGAGCTGTTGGCAGAGACCATGCGGCGTATTTCCGACGAAGAGTCTGTCTCCTCGCTGTACCTGGATTAGTCATAAGCGCACGGCCCTGCGGGCGGGATGTCTATACCCGCAATGGCTCGCTGCGCTGCGCTTTATTTGCGGGTAAAGACATCCCGCCTACAAGGCCTTCCTGTGTGGGTTGCCTG
>CAYWYT010000756.1:0-1146 GCA_964462665.1 uncultured Woeseiaceae bacterium
TATTTGCAGCCATTCCCGCGGTCGTAATTCCGTGTCTGATTTTCTCGCTGATTGAATCAAAGTTTGTCTTGCCGGCCCATCTCAAAAATATCCAATTGCACGAGCACGACAAAAAGGCGACCGGCTTCCAAGCCTGGCAAAGTCGCTTTGCTGACGGTTTCGAGAATTTGATCGTCAAACACTATAAGCCTGCGCTGCAATTCTGTTTACGCCATCGCTACTCGACGTTGTCAGCATTTGTCGGCGTTCTCGTCATCATGCTTATGCTGATCACCAGCGGCTGGACCCGATTCGTCCTATTCGAATCTCTGCCCAGCGACTCCGCGACGGCGACACTGACGATGCCGGTGGGCACACCGTTCGAAGTAACCAGCCGCCACGCAGAGAAAATGGTTGCAGTGGCCAATCAGCTGCGAGCCAAATACACGGACCCGGAGACGGGCGAAAGTATGATTACGAACATTCTTTCCAGCGTCGGCTCAACGGGACGTAGTAACGGCTCTCATCTCGCGCGTGTTCAAATCGAAACTGTCGCTCAAGAGGAAAGATCGATAGAGATGTCGGTCACCACAATGAACAACGAGTGGCGCGGGCTAACCGGCCAATTGCCGGGCGCCGAGAGCATCAGTTTTCGAGCATCATTTTTTCGTTCTGGCGATCCAATCGACTTTCAGTTCAGCGGCAACTCTCTCGAAACGCTCAACAAGGTCGGTGACGAATTCAAATCGTATCTTACGACCTACCCTGGCGTATTTGAGATCGCGGACAGCCTTTCGGACGGTAAAGAAGAATTGCAGATTGAATTGAGCCCGCAGGGTCATTTGATTGGCCTGACTCGTAGCAATATCGTCAATCAAGTTGGACAGGCGTTCAAAGGACTGCAGGCGCAGCGTATTCAGCGCGGACGTGATGATATTCGAGTCTTGGTGCGCTTCCCCATTAACGAGCGAAACACTATCGCCTCTTTAAATGAGATGCTGATTTCGGCGCCAGGCGGGCGGCTTATTCCGCTATCAAATGTTGCCACTATCACGCCGGGCCGTGGCCCATCCCAGATCACACGAATCGACGGTTATCGGGTGCTCAACGTCACCGCCGATGTCGAACAAGAAAACGTCAACATGGTGGTAATGCTCAATGAAATGC
>CAYWYT010000757.1:0-1146 GCA_964462665.1 uncultured Woeseiaceae bacterium
AAACCTCATTAATTACTATGCTAATCTAACTTTGGATAAAAGCCTAGAAACCTTGGGTGGATATCTCCGAGGCGATAGTATTGTTTGTCGCCCCGCTTGAACTTCATCACACTTCCGCTCTGGACGATTAAAATAAAATTTAAGATAAGGACCATGCCGACCACAGTAAATATATAGCTTTTTATGAACAACCCATAGATAAGAAACCCAAGTGATGGGATGATAATCAGCATGTATTTCCATGACTTTTTCGTCTCTTTCACACGTAGATATTCCACGTAGTAGAAATCAACGTGCGATTTATTTTTCGAGAACGCTGAGATAAAGTGAACTGCCAAAAGTAGGTAAAGCGGTATATTTGGTAATAGTTCATATCCGTCTACAAAGAATCTAGTCAGCACAAACAATGCAACAATAGCTAGATACACATTCTTGATCCACGGGTAGTTTTTCAAGTAGAAACGGAAGATCGCCAATTTCATAGGTGCTACGTGTTTTGCTACATTCCTGCCTGTGATCAAGCAGACTCGAGGTGAGACGAAATCACTACGGAAGATCAGATCCACGCCATCTGCGTAGGCGGGTTCGGTTAAACCATCAGCGCTGAAGGGTTTGATAGATTTTGGGGGCTCGTATGGGTTCACTGATTGATTATTTTTTTCCATACATGAAATCTAACAAACTATTCACGGCTGCGGACTGCGCGGCTACTCGGTGGCGCATAGCTAGTGCGCTGGGCGACTCGAAGGTGAAGGATAGCGCGCAGCCTTTTTTAGCCATGTAGATGGCCTCTGGCCAGTGCTCCATCACATCTGCTTCAGCTTCGTGATAGATCCAGCCCTTGCGCCGCACTTGGTGATCATCGATGGTTTCCCCTGCTTCTAAAGGCATCACCTCTGAGATCTGCTCAGCCATGTATTCGTATCTCGCTGGGGCGTCGCCAGTTGTATTGATCTCGTAGTAATAGAACCCCTCGCTCTCCCAGTCTTCATGCAGTGAGATGAAAAGTTCAGAATTTCTTTTTTCTAACCACTTCACATGCCCGCGCACCTCTGGGGTTTGTAGGTGGTAGTAATCACGGTTCATGTCTTTGCCTTTGGCATTTTCACGGATTCCTAGTTCAAATCCTGTTGGGTTAAGCATCGG
>CAYWYT010000758.1:0-1145 GCA_964462665.1 uncultured Woeseiaceae bacterium
CCGAGCTTGTCGCGGCAATAGATGACTTGCACTGCAAACGCTTCGTTTAGCTCCCACAAGTCGATGTCGTCCATCTTGAGACCGTTGCGTTGCAGCAATTTCGGAATGGCGTAAATCGGCCCGATTCCCATTTCGTCAGGTTCGCAACCGGCGACGGCTGTGCCACGGTAAATTCCGAGCGGCTCGATTCCGCGTTTGGAGGCAACGCTGGCTTCCATCAGAACGGCAGCAGATGCGCCATCCGATAGTTGGCTTGCGTTCCCGGCCGTGACGACGCCATCTTCGCGGACCGTTCGCAGCCCGGCGAGTCCTTCTAGAGTGGTTGTTGGACGATTGCCTTCATCCTTATCCAGAACGACGTCGACGAAGGAAATTTCCTTGGTTTCTTTGTCCATGACGCCCATTGAGGACGGCAATGGCACTATTTCATCGGCAAAGCGACCCGCTTCCTGCCCCGCAGCGGTGCGCTGCTGGCTTTGCAGTGCGTACTCGTCCTGCGCCTCGCGACTGATGTTGTAACGCTTCGCGACAACCTCGGCCGTATCGATCATCGGCATGTAGATGTCCTTATGCATAGCGAGAACACGCGGATCTTCGCCACGGTACATATTCATATGCTCGTTCTGCACCAGACTGATCGACTCAAAGCCGCCACCAACTATGACGTCCACGCCGTCCGACAAGATCGCCTTGGCGGCCATGCCGATAGCCATCATGCCCGAGGAACATTGACGATCTACGGTTATACCGGCGGTGGTGACAGGCAGTCCTGCAGCCAAAGCGGCTTGGCGTGCGACGTTTTTGCCTTGCGTGCCCTGTGGCATGGCGCAGCCCATAACGGCATCGTCGACTTCGGCGGGATCTATGCCGGCGCGCTCGACGGCGTGTCGAATGGCGTGGCCGCCCAACGTCGGTGATTCAGTGTTGTTGAATGCTCCGCGATAGGCTTTACCGATCGGGGTGCGTGCGGTTGATACGATGACTGCTTCTCTCATGATACTTTCCTTATCTCTTTAGCCGGCCAGATCAAGGCCGAGTTTCTTCGCCGCTTGTTCAGCGAACTTGCCAGGTTGTTCAAATCCGGCCTGCAATTCTCGCATGTCTTGCTCATCATTGATCTGATCCCATGCGGCGGCGATGCCCTC
>CAYWYT010000759.1:0-1142 GCA_964462665.1 uncultured Woeseiaceae bacterium
GCTAAAGGATGAGTTACGAACATTGACTTCCAACCTGAATTTGGAGATTATGGATGGTGATAAGGTTCTGGAAATAAAATATTCAGGTATTAACAAAGGGAGAGCTGCATCCCATAAACTAGGCGATTTGAGCTTTGACTTTATCCTGGCGGTGGGAGATGACTGGACCGACGAATTCACCTTTGAAGCCATGCCGGAGGAAGCCTACACCATTAAAGTGGGAACAAAAACCACCAAAGCCAACTTCTATATCGATAGTGTCGATCTGGTGAGGGAGATGCTATGCCGTTTCACCAAAGATGATTGCAATGAGTCCAACTAAAAAAAATATCGCCTGCTTTATGCATGTGCCTTTCGAGGGCCCGGGCATCATCACGGACTGGATTGGAGAAAAGGGACATCAGCTCCATTACACAAGGTTTTATGAAGGAGATGTACTTCCCGATGCTTCGAATGTGGATCTGCTGATTATCATGGGAGGCCCCATGGATGTTTTTGATTACCACGTACACCCCTGGATGGGGGATGAAATTGAATGGGTGAAAGAGTATATCTCTCTGGACAAACCAGTCCTGGGCATATGCCTGGGCGCCCAGATTATTGCCAATGCCCTGGGCGAAGAGGTGTACCCCGGCCCAAACAGGGAGATTGGTTGGCACAACCTGCAGTTCTTCCCTTCCCTGGGCGACTTCAAAATCTGCAAGGATCTGCCGGCCACCCGGAAGGTGTTTCACTGGCATGGTGACACCTTTAATATTCCCGAAGGTGCCACACGGATCGCCGCTTCACAGGCCTTTCCCAACCAGGGGTTTATCTACAAAAATAAGGTGGTGGCCCTGCAGTTCCACCTGGAAGTTTCTCCGGAATCGGTCAGGGAGCTGGTGGAGAATTGCCGGGACGAGCTGGTGGATGGTCCACATATACAGACTGAAAAGGAAATTCTGGCTGAACAAAACTACTTTGAAAGCAACCAGAAGGTGCTTTTCCGGTTTCTTGATTATCTTAGCGCTTTGCTTCCCTGAAACCCTCAGGCCAGTTTCAAATTAAACAAATATGAATTCAAGATTACCCTCTATATTGATACTTATATTCGCAATTTCTATTGTGTCTAACGGACAAAATACACCCGTGAACCGTGCCGA
>CAYWYT010000760.1:0-1141 GCA_964462665.1 uncultured Woeseiaceae bacterium
GGTTTTAAAACGGAAAAGAAATTAAACAGCCGCTCTTTTTTTGGCGGCATCACGGCAAAGGAAAAGATAGATAAAGGTGACCGGTTACCAATTGCTTCTTATGAATCCGATTTAGAGGTGACTTCGTCAAAAATAAAGGTGAACAATACTCACTTTACCACAGAAAAAATAGGCGTAACCAAAGGGCCGGAATACAACAGGCTTACAAAGAAGCACAGAGAGTTACTTTTTTCAAGGAAATTTAAGATTGATATTTTGAACAACCGAATGGGTTATCAGATGAAGAATAAATTCCTTCCTATAAAAAATGATGAGATTATCACTTCTATCACGATACCTGGAACTGTTCAGTTGACGCCTTTGGGGAAACTTATTATTTTGATGAGAGACTGCCCAACTACGGGAGGTTATCCCAGAATTCTTCAACTAACTGATTTAGGTATAAATCAGTTAGCTCAAAAAAAGAAGGATGATGGTTTTAAATTTGACCTTGATAGTAGTTTTAATTTTTTGGAAAGACTGGTTAGCAGGTTTAAAGATTAATATCCTAAAAAATTGGAGAAAATGTACCAAGATGAAATTAACCTGATAAGTGATACCATCACAAGACCAACGAGTGAAATGCTAAAGTTTATGATGGCCGCAAAGGTAGGGGATGATGTTTTTAACGCTGACCCAACGGTGATTCAACTGCAAGATAAAATGGCAGCACTTTTTGGAATGGAAGCCTCTTTATTTTTCCCCTCAGGAACCATGGCCAATCAGACGGCCATAAAATTACACACACAACCTGCTGAACAACTGATTTGCGATAAATGGGCGCATGTTTATAATTTTGAAGGAGGAGGCGCTTCATTTAATTCAGGGGTTTCCTGCAAGTTGCTTGATGGACGAAGAGGTATGTTTGATGTAGATCAAGTAAAAAATGCCATAAATGACCCTATAAATTACCATTTACCACTTACCCGCCTAGTGGCGATTGAAAATACAACAAATAAAGGAGGAGGAGCCTGCTGGAATTTTGAAGAATTGGAGAAAATCGAAAAAGTATGCAGGCAAAACGAACTTTCATATCACCTTGACGGGGCACGCTTGTTCAATGCCTTAGTGGCTAAAAAAGAATCTCCTGGCCAATATGGTA
>CAYWYT010000761.1:0-1135 GCA_964462665.1 uncultured Woeseiaceae bacterium
GTTAAAAAAGTGATTAGGATGTGTGCTTTTAAAAATGAACACACCCCTGGCCTAAAGGCCTTTCCCCTCTCAAGAGGGGAGTCGGTCCCAACAAACCTAAAAGATATAGAAACTATTTTGTGTCCTTACAATACATATATTTTAAGTAATGATTTTGATCAGCGGCCTCCCCTCTTGAGAGAGCTTTGTCCCAATATATGATAGATAATGTTTATATTTATATAAAATACAGACATGGATTTAATAAAATTAAATGAGAAATTTAAAACACAAGATCAATGCATTGCATATTTGGAGCAAGTGAGATGGGCTGGGAATGTAAAATGTGTTTATTGTGAATCTTCTCGAATCACAAAATTAAAGAAGAGCTATAGACATCACTGTAATGGTTGTAATAGATCCTTTAGTGTTTTTGTGGGTACCATTTTTGAAGGCACAAAAATTCCATTGATAAAATGGTTTACAGCAATCTGTTTAATTACCAATGCTAAAAAAGGTATTTCATCCAGGCAATTAGCTAGGGACATAAAAGTGAATAAAGATACTGCATGGTACATGCAAATGAGAGTTAGATCTGCTATGAAAGATGATCATGATAATTTTCTTGATGGAATAATAGAAGCTGATGAAACCTATGTAGGAGGTGCAATGAAGAACAAAAATTTGATAGAAAGAAATTCAAAATATCAAGATGTTATAACCGGAATGACTCACAAAATACCCTTGTTAGGAATTTACCAAAGACAGGGAAAAATTATAGTAAAAACAATAAATAAAGCTACCGGAAAACATATCAAGCCAGTACTTAAGAAGTTATTAAGTAAAAATGCAGAACTTGTTACAGATGGCTTTGGAGGTTATTCAGGTCTAGATAAGGTTTTTAAAAAGCATGTAATACTTTACCATTCTAAAAACCAACATCGAAAAGGAGATTATCACACGAATACAATTGAAGGGTTTTGGAGTATGCTTAAAAGAAGTATCATAGGACAGTATCATAAGGTTTCACATGAGCATATCCAATCTTATGTAGATGAACTAAGTTTCAAGTATAACTATAGAAATCAAAATATATTTAATGCATTGATAATCAAATCAGTAAATAGCAAACTTCCTTTTGATGGGACATAGCCCT
>CAYWYT010000762.1:0-1135 GCA_964462665.1 uncultured Woeseiaceae bacterium
GGTGATGAACCGCCACCCGAAAAGCGATTGTCGTAGACATAGATTGTTTCCGGGTATGGATCGTATGCAGCCGCCATTTCTCGAGTGCCCTGATATCCGGTGGCGAAGTAGCTGCTGATAATGATGTTCGCCGTGTCATTGTCGGCAATGTCGTTGTCAAAGATCTCAACGCGATCGTTCGAATTGATAACGACACCCGAGCCAGCGGGCACGCTCGCGACCGGCGTTCCTTCCGCACCGAAATTGTCGGTGTTATTGCCGACCACCGTGTTTCGGTAAACGCGCGTGCTATGTCCGGGCTGCGGCAGGTCCGGCATATTGAAAACCAGAATGCCTCCCGTATTGTCAGTCACTGTATTGCCATAAACATCGGCATCGAAAGTATTTTCAATTTCGATGCCGGCAACGTTGAATTCCGCGCGATTGTTGCGGACTACGACGTTCTTCGACTGACCTACATACAAGCCGGCGTCGGACGCACCGATTGCGACTGAATCTTCAAGTAGCAGGTTTTCGATTTGTACCGGGTAGATTCCATACGCACCATTTTCTTCATCCGGTCCGTTGGTCCACTCGGCGCGCACGCGTCGAATGATGATATTGCGACCTTCATTGATCTTGAGCCCATCTCCGGCGGTATCTTCGATGGCAAGATCTTCGATCGTGAAATCACTGGCATTGACCAGCAATCCCTCCGCCCCCTGCAGCTGATTCTTGAACGACAAGATGGACTTATCCATGCCCTCGCCGCGCAGTGTGACTCCTGAAACGTTTAAGGACAGGCCCCGATTGATACTGTGGACGCCGGCTGGAATCGTGATCACGTCGCCGGGCTTCGCTTGAATCAACGCTGTTTGCAGTTGTTTTTGATAGTCCGACGGCGTCGAATCCGGCGCAGGTTGCTCGGAACAGCCTGCTAGCATCAGCAATAGCAAGCCCGCCGGAATCGTGCAGATGACCTTATTCATTTTATGGCTCGCATCGCTATTGATTCCGAAACTATAGTGACGCACATTGGTCTTCGCAATCGTTCTCGTACCTGGAGATAGTAAATGATCGACGTAATACGCTCAGAAGACCGCGGCAAGGCGGACCACGGCTGGCTGCAAAGCCGACATACCTTTTCATTTGCTGA
>CAYWYT010000763.1:0-1134 GCA_964462665.1 uncultured Woeseiaceae bacterium
TGTTGGCAAAAGCATCAGCCACCAGGCTGGCCTGCTGAAAATACAACATGGTTGAAACGAAGGTCATCAACGCGATAAACGCTGCAATACCCGTCAGGTATCGCGATGCAAAAACGGCCTTCATACCGCTCCAGGCAGTGCCTGCTATTGCTTTCTCCGCTTCCCCGGGTATGGCCACGGAACCGGTGTTGAACCGCCCATGTAAAGATCGCGCACACCAGGACGCAATCTCAAGGGGGATGCAGGCCAGTAAAAGTAGCAAAAAAACGGGTAGTATTTCAGCCAACTCAGCTGTAACGACAGAACCCGCCATTCCGCCAAATGAACTGCCTACAGCTATAAAACTGAATAAGCGCTTGCCCTGGTTATTATCGAAACAGTCCGACATGAAACCCCAGAATACCGTTACTACAAACAATGCGAATACACTGCTCCAGACGTAAAACACACGGTCAATCCAGGGTCTTGCTTCAAGCGGTAGAAATACAAGACATGCCCAGAAGGCCACGAGACAGACTATAAAAAACCGGTTGACCAGTGGTACAAAGACTCCACGGGAGAATTTTGATGCCAGCCATGAATACGCTGGAACGGCCAACAGCATAACTAAAAATACCGCGGTCCAGAGATACTGTAAATTGCCGCGGTCGGCCGAGGAAATCTCATCCCTTACAGCACGCAGAATGTAGTAGGAAAACATGATGAAAAAACCGTAGGCCGTCGAAACCAGAAGCCCCTTCAACTCGTCATCATCACGAATATCGACGAACTTTCCAATCATTTTTCTAAGCAACAAAATTCTCCCCCACGATAAACCCGGTACCGCCTAAAATCAGAATTTTCAGGTGTTTTTTACCCTGAGCGACCAAAAAACGCGACGACATGGCTGCACTTACACCAGCAAGTTCCATACCCACCAACAAATTACGTCGATTGATCTTGATCATTTTTATAATTCCCTAGTGGTTTATACTTCCCTAATCTAAACGAAGGTGCGTCACTTGTCAGCATTCGTCCTTCGAATCTTAAAACGGGAGTCAAAATTGAAAATTGTAAAACGGAACATCCTTCGTCGCGGTGGCTTCGCCGGCCTGCGTGAAACCCGATTGGTGATGAGCCCCAGTATCTTCCGCA
>CAYWYT010000764.1:0-1132 GCA_964462665.1 uncultured Woeseiaceae bacterium
CTTAGCCATCCAAAATTTTACTTTTTACGAGTTTGTCATATTCGTTTACCGAGGTACTGAAATTCTTCCGTTTACCGCTGAAAGTGCGACTGTCAGCGGTGATGCAAGATAAATTTTAGCCCCTTTTGCTCCAATTCGGCCAGGGCTGTTACGTATGGTTGTGGTGATAGCGATATCTGTGTCACAGAGAACACCAAAATGCTTGCCCGGGCAGGGGCCACAGCCAGGCGGCATGATTACTGCGCCTCCGTTTCTCATAACAGTTGAAATGTGGAGTTTATCCATAGACTCCATTATATTCCTGGAGCCTGGTGTAATGATAAAGGTAACGTCGGGATGTACTTCATTTTTTGCAAGGATTTCCGCTATTATTTTCATATCGTCCAGTCTGCCGGAAGAACATCCACCTGCAATTGCAGCAGTTATTTTCACTGAAGATAAGGCTGCAGGGTGGGCAAATTGAGCCGGGTTTCCAGGCACAGCTACTATAGGAGTTATTTCTTCAGAACGTATGATAATGTCTTTTTTTTCTTGTTCACCCTGGGGAAGTACCAGAGCTGTGATAACACCTGCCTCGGGCAGGAAGTTGCAGACAGACATTTTTTCACTGATGTTGAGCTGGTCAAATGTACTTCCGGTCAACAGCACGGCTTTATTTTTGATAATCTGAGCATGGTGGTGCATGATATGCATGGCTATGTCTCTTGCCATGACAGGCTTTTTCAGGACTCCTGCAAGGGATATTATGACCTGTTCCGGCACAGTGACTCTATGGGAACCGGTGTATATTGCCTCTACAAATTCATCGGCTGAAAGTGAAAATGCAATAGTGCCGAATGCTCCCTGGGTTGCGACATGACCATCTGCACCGACAATGATCATCCCCGGCCAGAGAGATTCTTTTTCCGCCACTACCTGATGAAGCACTCCCTCCCCGTTTTTGAAAAGATGAATACCATTTTCTCTGGCAAAGATTGAAATATCACGCTGGAATTCACGATCTTTTATAGTAGGAGCTGGAAAAGAATGATCCAGGGTAAAAAGAATACGACTGGTGCTGGAGAGTGTTCGCCCATTGCCGTTGATTTTATTCAATATTTGAGCGCCACTTCCATCGTGGGCTAAGGCCAGA
>CAYWYT010000765.1:0-1131 GCA_964462665.1 uncultured Woeseiaceae bacterium
AACCTTGGCAGACGGGTCTATTGAATTCCAAACAACAAAAGGAAGTCGATATAAATTGGTTAAAATATAATCGTAGGAAGCTAGGAAGTCATGGACTTTTCGAAGCGGAAATTTCGGGATTAGCTGCGCTGGGCCTTAGTGATTCCCATCTTGAGAATCAATATTTTTAAGGTTGCACCTTGTCACATCTTTCTTTCACCATAAAAAAAGCGAGCTGTTTTTTCTGGCTCGCTTTAGATGTGCTTTTGCAAATATTGATTCATTTGTGGAGACGGAGGGATTAACTTCGTTGGTCCCTAGTTACTCCCGTCCTGCAAATAAATCTGCAAATTGCTTAGCAGCTTTTCACAAAAAAAGATGTTCGAGTGAACTCGGCGATTTAGGGATTAATGGGAGGGATTGGCTTCGCCGGGCCCTAGTTATTCCCATCTTGAGAATCAATATTTTTAAGGTTGCACCTTATCACATCTTTCTCTCACCATAAAAAAAGCGAGCTGTTTTTTCTGGCTCGCTTTAGATGTGCTTTTGCATATATTGATTCATTTGTGGAGACAGAGGGATTAGCTGCGCTGGTCCCTAGTTACTCCCATTCTGAGAATTGAATAAGCGGATTATCATCCGCTCTTTTCTATTAGGTCCTTTTAGAAAGTGAACTTTCTACAGGACCTTTCAAGAAAATTTTAATTCAATTCATTTGTGGAGATGGAGGGACTACCCATATACTTATAATTCTCTTATAATCTTTTCTAAGATAGTACTCACCGAATAGCTCACTTTTTATTTTTTTCTGAACGTTTTATAAAACAAAATAGCGTTGATCTATATAAATAATACACCTATGAGCCGAATAATAATTGTATTCGGCTCATTATTTAACTATATTTGAGCCGAATAAATGAAATAATCAGCTCATGACCTATAATTGGCAGCAACCAGATTGGCCTAAATTCATATATAATCTAACAACTATCGAACACCTTTTGTTTGATTTTGCTGAAAAAGTCGGACGGATAAGTGGCTTTCTTGAGGGCTTATCAGAAGAGGCACAAGCCGAAACTATGATTGATACGATGGTGTCAGAAGCCATAAAAACTTCTGAAATTGAAGGAGAATACCTAAGCCGAAAGGATG
>CAYWYT010000766.1:0-1129 GCA_964462665.1 uncultured Woeseiaceae bacterium
CGAAATGGCGACGATATCGGCTAAGTGATTGATTGCTGCAGTGTCTTGTTCAAAACTTTATTATGAGCAACCAATGGTTCTTCATAATAAAGTTTTGAACATACGAATAAAGTTTTGAACTAATCGCGGTTTCAAAAGAATAAAGTTTTGAACTGTATGAAATCTGATACTTGCAATCGTTAACTCTATTCTAGAATGGGCAGAAAGCAGCCAGAAATAGCAGGTTGATCAGAACGTGATCACAAAAGAGCGAGCCGTCGGACCGGAACCACGATCGCTAAAGTTTTGAACAGCCTTTTCCAGGGAAGAACTACGGCTAATACTTGCCGCTCCTAATACCTGGTATATATCCGAAACTTCCCAGTGGCGAGTGGCTGCTGTGCTCCGAAAGCAGCCGCCCAAATGCTAGTATTGAGCGTAATATGAGAGGCTGCTACTGACCCAAAGCAGCCGGTCAGATCTCTCTCACTTATGGTGCCGAATGTGGTTGTACTCGATCGTCTAAACAATGATTAGGCTCCGATTTACAACTATTCTATTCGCCTTCCTCGTTGTCTCAGCGTGTGAATCACACCGCTGGCCCCCGTTCGAAAAGAATCTGCGCGAGATGTTCGCTCAAAGCTCGACTATCCTGTCGGAAATTGAGCAAGAAATGATCTACGACGGCATGCCTATTATTGGCTCAGGCCTCAACCGGGGATGGAAAAGGGACGACGTTCCTGAACTTACCGATGCGCAGACTGATAAGTACGCGGCACTATTCGAGAAATTGCCTTTCTACGCCAATGTTCTCAGGCTGGATACGGGAACGCATGTCATGTTAATAGATCAAGAAGCTCGCTTCAGAGAATTTTTATTGACATTTGTTCATGGCGAGGTCCCAGAGAGACTACCCGCCTGCGATTTAGCAGACAGCTTTTCAGAGTGTGGGGAGTGCTACGAGATTCTCGACACAGATTGGTATCTAGAGTACCGCTGGACGAATGGAGAAGGCATACCGGGACCGGGTGGTTGCATTGATCCTGAGGCGCTAGATTTCGATGCGCAGTAACGGGTACCCGACCGGCTGCTCTTGGTTGTGATCTCAACCGGTCGATGCAACACATTCAGCAAAACGTTCTGCTGGTGT
>CAYWYT010000767.1:0-1128 GCA_964462665.1 uncultured Woeseiaceae bacterium
CCTTGAAAGTCATTCCCTGTTTGTCTCGGCCCAGGGAAAAAAGCATTGGTGTTATCAATGTAGTCGGCGTACTTCGGACGCCGCTCCGCGATCGTTTTCTCCAACATTGCAACGCCGGATACTTTTAGTAATAGAACCGACATCAGCAACGGTGCAACGATCGCCCACCATGCCCCTGCAGCCAGCGCAAACAGGTAGAAGGACCACCAGATGCAGAAATCGCCAAAGTAGTTGGGGTGACGGGTGTAGCGCCATAGGCCACTCTCGAGCACTTTGCCTTGGTTGTCAGGGTCGCTCTTGAACCTGGCGAGCTGATAATCGCCACCAGCTTCAAACAGGAACCCAAGCGCGAATACGACGACCGCTAAAGCATCCAGGACTCCCAAATCAGATGTCGAGGCAACAGCAGCCAGCAACGGCAGCGAAATGATCCATGCGAGTGTGCTTTGCAGCAGGAATACGATGAACAAACTCTTGTACCAGAAGCCCGGATCATTATTGGCGCGGATAGTTTGGTACCGGTAGTCCTCCGGCTCGCCGTGGTTTCGTATCGTGATGTAGGCTGATAAGCGAATCGCCCAGACTGCGACCAATACGAGTACCAACCATCCACGAGCAGAGAGTGGCTCCGATGCCAATGCATAGATTGTTGCCATCAGCAGGAAAAACAAAGACCACAGGCTATCGACGATACTTACATCCTTGCGTATCGCGCTATATAGCCAGGCAAGAGTCCCGCCAAATGAAACGAAGGCGAGCGCTTGCCAATAGAGGGTCCAATCCATCAAGCAAGCTCTCCGACACGATCCTTGGAAACCACCGAGAAACCATCGAAGCTCTCAGACAGGCGCGAAAGAATCGGCATCATGATCGCCCAACCGATAGCAAGAGCCGTGAGCGCTGCGACCTGATCGACCAATATAATTCCACCGATCTTCTGACCAATGATATAGCTGGTCGGCCCACCCAATAAGCCGAACAAAACAGCCAGTGTTTCTCGATTCCGCAGCCAGCGCATCGAAACATTCAAAGTCGTCGCGAACAACATCCACATCGTAATAATCCAGTACGGCGCCGCGAACTCAGCGAACAGGCCTGAGGAATACTGCACCCAGCCGAGCGCTAGCA
>CAYWYT010000768.1:0-1128 GCA_964462665.1 uncultured Woeseiaceae bacterium
ATAGTAACAAAAAGTGTAAACAAAAATCAGGACGATACAATCCTCAAATTTTCAAATCCGTATATTTATAAACCAAAACAACCAACCAATGATACCCGTTTTTAGAAAAATCCGTAAAAAAATGGCAAATGATAATAAACCTGTTCAATACGCCAGATATGCTATTGGGGAGATAGTTCTGGTGGTGGTTGGGATATTGATTGCTTTGCAGATTAATACCTGGAATGAGGAACGCAAAACAAGGTCAATTGAAACGAAGACCTTGAATGAAATCCGTGCTAATTTGCATATGGATTTAGCTGAAATCAAATCTGATATAACTGTTATGGACTCGGTAAGCAATGCGGGGCAAGCAGTTATTGATTATTTAAACAGCCATACTGAACCTTCCAAATCTTTTAATAATGATGTATATATATCGAGATTAAATCCTCATTTCGATCCCAACCAGGGAGGTTACTCTCTTTTACTTTCCAAAGGTCTTGATATCATTTCAAATGATAGTTTGCGAGGATCCATTTCAAAACTTTATGAATCGAGTTATCCGTATTATTCTAAATATGAAACTGAACGTATTTCAATAATAAATGATGTTGTAAATCCAAAATATTCCGATTATTTTTCGTTTTTCTGGGGAGTAGACGAATATTTTAGAGGCACAGCCGAAATATCTAAAAAAGACTATTTAAGGGTTAAAAACGACGCCTCGTTTATCAATATTGTGAACCTCGCCATCAGTAAAAATAAAATGGTTCAAAATCGGGCCGAAAGGATCTCAGGTTTTGTTAGTGATTTAATAGCTCAAATAGATGAGGAATTGGGGAATCAGTAGTTTGGTTTTCCTCCTTATTTTCTCTTGAGGCAGGATGTTTTTTCTTAAAAAGAATAGGGCGATTTCGATCTAAAGAAACATTGTCGCTTAATAGACTACTTCGACCCGCCTACCAGCGAGGCAGGTATTCAACAATTCTTATTTGCAAGTCAATTTTCAAATCCTCAAATTTTCAAATCCTCAAATCCGTATATTTATAAACCAAAACAACCAACCAATGATTCCCTTTTTTAGAAAAATTCGTAAAAAAATGGCTGATGACAACAAGCCCTTAAAGTATATGAGATATGCCGTGG
>CAYWYT010000769.1:0-1124 GCA_964462665.1 uncultured Woeseiaceae bacterium
CCAGCCCTGCGGCCATCTCGACCTGCTTGTAACGCAGACCCAGTTCGAGGTCTGACGAATCGAAGTTGCGATTCCACTCGGCGAACACGCCATAAACGTCGCGTTGAATGTCCGTGAAGTTGTCGACTTGGAACATGGCCATATTAGGATTCGTAATCACCGCATCGTGCTCGGCCAGGCTGCCATCCACACCCACTCGCAGCTCGGATTGCTCAAGCTCGAAAAGTCCGGCCAGGTGGAACTGCAAACCAGAGCCGTGGGCGAGATTTTGCCGGTACCGCATGGGCATCGGAGCGTCGCGCAATCCGAAATTGTCCATCAGGTGTTCAACGTCGCTGTACGCGAACCGGCCTTCCAGCTGCAGCGCGTCGGTCAGGTTGCCGCCGAACTGCAGGCCGAACAGTTCGCTGTCGATGTAGCGAATGTCCATTGGCAGTGCGGGCGTGCCGGCGTCGCTTGTATCCAATGCGCCAGCAAACAGCAGCAGGTTCGCGTCATCGTTCGCATAGGCATAACTCAGGTCGTAGCGTTCACGGCTGAGCCCGGATGGCCGGATCACCCCAACCGGTGTCGATATGTCATTAGCATCATCCAGTTCGGCGACTAACGACACCCGATGATGATCGTTGGCGAGCGTCAGCCGGCCAGCCGTTGTGCTGACATCACCGTTGTCGGAATAACGAGTGCCTAATGTTCCAGCGAGCCCAAAAGCCCCGTCGCTAAACTGACCGCGCGCCAGTGACGTGTTGATGTGGCCACCGATTGATTCCGGTGCCAGGGAGACGCTGGCGATGCCGCGCTCCACGACCAGTTCCTCGGTCAGCATGGGCGACATGTAAGAAAGCGGTGTGTCCATGGCATTCGGCCCACCCGAGACTATGCCGAGTTGGTCGATGGTCACGGCAACGCGATCGCCATACATACCGCGATACTGTGCAATGCCGGTGATAAGTCCGTTGGTATTGACGTTCGCGCCGGGAACGTCTTTTAAGACCGTCGCCGAGTCGACCAGCATTTCCCGACTAACTTCGATGCGCATGGATGATGTCGAGACGGAGCGCCCCAACACCACGATCTCATCGCTGCTTTGGTCGTCGCTTTGTTGTTCTTGCCCCTGGCTGAAA
>CAYWYT010000770.1:0-1121 GCA_964462665.1 uncultured Woeseiaceae bacterium
CGTCTTTCACAGTTCGTATTCGATTTCATCCCTGCCAGGCGAAGTTCAGGGGCCTGCGTTCAGTATCAGGTGAAAACGAGGTAACTCTGATGGAATTTGTGTAAATAAATCCGAAAAAGACCAGCAAGCTTAGGTACCGTCGGTCGTTTTCCGATTTAGCCGAATATCGTCGAATTCCTTTACATCAGGCAAGTTATGCAACCGCTCAATAGCTCATATCTCTTTGACAATTAGGTGTTTTTCTATATTGGCATCATCATTGCATTATATTTAGCAGACTTCTTTAATTTCCCGGATGGAGGGATTCAACCCAATGCGTAAATACCTCAGTATTGTCGCCGCTGGCATATTAGCATTTGGCTCCGCTCACGCTTCGCCCATACTCATCGATCCGACAGTGACTGGTTCTAACGTAGACGCACAGATCACGTCCTCGGCGTGCTGGGGATGTTTCATCGAGGCGTCCATCTCTGATGACCTTGAGGGGGCAATGGCCTGGCTCGACACGGGTGATTCCTTTAGTTTCGATTTCTTCGACATCACGGTCGGGGGTTTTTTAGGCGTGGCGCAAGTTGAGGTAGATGCAACATTGGCGCTCGCATCGCCGGGCGTATCGGCCGGAGCTAGTGGATTCGGTGGGTTCGCCTCGTTTTTGTACGTGCTCAACGCAGGCCAGCTGACCTGGATCCAGCCTGCGGCCATTGATTTGGGCGATGGCACTTTTCTGGGCGTCTCCTTCGAGGACCTGTTCGAATTCGGAATCGGCAACACCGCGACCGTGTCAGCGACGATTACTCGATTCGGCGCTGCATCGGTACCTGAGCCAGGAACCGCCGCACTTCTTATGGTCGGGCTGCTGGCACTGTGGTTCGCCTCAAGGCGCCCGACGGTTACACGTCCGCGACGATTTATTAACGCTTCCACGGCGTAACGACAAACCTAACTTGGTCACCTTTGACCGGCCCGCAAGGCCCTAGAGATAGGTCTTGCTCAACTACATGCGTGGTTGCGGGCATGAAAGTGGCGTGCAAGGTGAGAATGTCGGTGTTTCTTACAACCAGCCGTCAAGCCGAATGTTCGGAGCCGAATTCCAGGCACTGCATAAGCCCAGATGCTCGCTA
>CAYWYT010000771.1:0-1116 GCA_964462665.1 uncultured Woeseiaceae bacterium
GATCAGTTTGTGATGAAATAAATAATAGAGACATAAATAGTCAGACAAAGATAACACACCAAAAGTTCTCTTCCTTAGCCCTGATTAGATTGTTGCTTTGACTTATGAGTCATAACTCTTCTATATGGTGCTATGAATAAAATATCAGGTTATGTTTTGCTGGCATTGAGTGTCATTGTGCTTACTGGATCACATACTCAAGTCTCCGCCAAGACGGTGAAGGTCTTCATTCTTGCGGGTCAATCGAATATGGAGGGACACGGGGCAATCAGTAGTGAGAAGAACGGAGGGAAAGGTTCGCTCAGTTACCTTGCGGATAATAATCCGAAATACGCGCACCTCCGGAAAGGGAAAAACGACTGGGTGGAGCGTGACGATGTTTCGATTTCTTATCTAACACGAAAGGGTGCACTGAAACCAGGGTTCGGTGCGAGAGATTCAAAAATTGGACCCGAACTCGGCTTTGGTCACGTGGTGGGAGATGCCATAGACGAACCAGTGCTGCTGATCAAAACGGCGTGGGGAGGGAAGAGCCTTGCCGTTGATTTCCGCCCACCTAGCTCTGGTGGTCAAGTGGGCCCGTTCTACACCCAAATGGTATCCAATGTGAAAAACACCCTTGAGAATCTCAAGAAAGAATTTCCAAAGCTAGGGTCAGATTATGAGATTGTTGGTTTTGGTTGGCATCAGGGCTGGAACGATGGCTGCGACATGGCGATGTGCCAAGAGTATGAGAAAAACATGCAGAACTTCATCCGCGATGTGCGCAAAGAGTTCGCGACTCCTGATCTCCCATTCGTCATTGCCGATAGCGGCTTTGGTGGAGGCAAGGAAACCAGTGGTCGGCGCTTCATGATCCGCGATGCCCAGGCTGCTGCTGCGAAGGTAAAGGATCTCAAAAACGCTCACTGCGTGGTAACCGGTTCATTCGCCCGCACTGTTGAAGCATCCCCTTCTAAACAAGGTTACCACTGGAACAGTAATGCTGAAACGTATTATCTCGTCGGTGAAGCGATGGGGAAATCGATGATGGAGCTCATCGGGACGAACACACCGCCGGTGAAAAAGGGGCGTGCGCCACTGTATAATTTCCGCAACAGCGATGGCTCCAAATCA
>CAYWYT010000772.1:0-1115 GCA_964462665.1 uncultured Woeseiaceae bacterium
TACGATTCTAAAAAAGCAGGTGCACAAACCGTATCACATTTACGTTTTGGACCTAAACCAATATATTCTACATACTTAATTCATAAAGCAAACTTTATTGCTTGTCATCAATTTAACTTTATTGAAAAATATGACATCTTAAAGGACATTAAAAAGGGCGGAACATTCTTATTGAATTCTCCTTTTGATAAAGATGCTGTTTGGGACATCCTTCCTAAAAAAATGCAGGAAGAGATTGTTGAAAACGAATTGGATTTCTATGTAATTGATGCAACTAAAGTAGCTCAAGAAGCTAATTTAGGTAAGCGTACAAATACTGTTTTACAAACGTGTTTCTTTGCAATTTCTGGTGTGTTACCGAAAGATGAAGCAATAGAAAAAATTAAAGAAGCTATTGTAAAATCATATTCTAAAAAAGGTGAAGCTGTTGTTCAAATGAATTTTAACGCAGTTGATAAATCATTGGAAAATCTTCAACAAGTTGATTATCCAAAACAAATTACAAGTAATGCAGAATTGAAGCCAATGATGACTGGTGATGCTGACCCATTTGTAAAAGAAGTTTTAGGAAAAATATTAGCAGGAAAAGGAGATGAGCTTCCGGTAAGCGCATTCACAGTAGACGGAACGTTCCCGACAGGAACAACTCAATTCGAAAAACGTGGTATTGCAGACAAAGTTCCTGTTTGGGATGGTGAAGATATCTGTACGCAATGTAATAAGTGTGTGGTTATTTGTCCTCATGCAGCGATTAGAGCAAAAGTTGTTTCTAACGAAGAATTATCAAACGCTCCTTCTACATTAAAATCGGTTCCGGCTAAAGGTAGACCATTTAACAAAGAAGAAGAATCGTATGTATTGCAAGTATCTCCACAAGATTGTACAGGTTGCGACCTTTGTGTAGCTGTTTGTCCTGCTGTAAGTAAGGAAGACCCAGACTTTAAAGCGATCAATATGCACAGTAAACTTAAAGTTGAAGGTGCAGAAGACCCTAATTGGGATTACTTTATTAATCTTCCAGATTACGATAGAACAGAATTAAATATTACAAATGTAAAAGGATCTCAATTCCTTGAACCATTATTCGAGTTCTCTGGAGCATGTTCTGGTTGTGG
>CAYWYT010000773.1:0-1115 GCA_964462665.1 uncultured Woeseiaceae bacterium
ATCCGCATGTGTGAAACCGAAGAGCTGGACGCGGTGATCTGTTCAAGCTCATGGAAATGGCATGCGCCTGTATGCCTTGCAGCCATGAACAATGGAAAACATGCAGTCAGTGAAGTCCCCATGGTCCTGACCATCGACGAAGCCTGGGAAATTGTGGAAACCTATGAGAAAACCGGGAAGTGGGCTACCCTGGCACTTGAACAGGCCCTGCTGGAATCCTACTATGCCATGCCTGTGCTGCATATGATACAAGAGGGGGTTTTTGGCAATATCAAACACATAACCGGCGGATATGTACATGATCTGAGGATGGTGAAGTTCAATCCGGAGGAGGAACCCTGGCGCTTGCAGCATTCTGTGGACAGGAACGGAAACCTCTACCCCGACCACCCTATGAACAAGATCATGGCCATGATGGACATCAACCATGGCGACAGGCTGGATTATCTTGTTTCCTTAAGCTCAGGCGCCACCATGCTCAATGAATATAGTCAGCAGCAATACGGGGATGCCCATCCATACGCCACACAGAAGATGGCCCAGGGTGATGTCAATGTAAGCCTGATGCGCACCGTGAATGGCAAAATGATCACGCTGAATTTTGACACCAACACACCCCATCCGAGAGGCATATTCAAGGTTCAGGGAAGCAAGGGTGCGTTTATCACAGGTAGCGGACTTGGATCTCATATCTATGTGGACGGCATCACACCTGAAGCACATCAGTGGGAAGATGCCGAAAAATGGTTCAAACAGTACCAGCACCCGCTGGTGAAAAACTACCAACCTGCCCCCAGAGAACAGGCTATACGGGGCCATGGGAACCAGGGAGAATCCACCCCACTGACCTGGCATTTGCTCGTAAAAGCCCTGCGTGAAAAGAAAATGCCATTTTTCGATGTGTACGATTCTGTAACCAGCAGCGCTGTTTCACCCTTATCCGAGATGTCGGTGGCCAATAAGGGCCAGTCGGTACCCTTCCCTGATTTTACCAGGGGCAAATGGGAAGTCCGGCCGCCCATAGATCTCAGCCTGTAAAATGATTGACTTCAAGCTCTGAGATCACTATTTCAACCACTTGTCAAACCAGTCAAATGCTTCCTGTTGCATTCGGG
>CAYWYT010000774.1:0-1115 GCA_964462665.1 uncultured Woeseiaceae bacterium
GCGGCGTATCCAAGCATCTGGCCGAGCTGGCCGGCGCCAATAATGCCGATTCGCATGCGCTTAAACTCTATTGGGTTGGATCACTGTCGCCAAGGACCTTGTCGGTTTGATCACGGCGAAACCGTTCCAGGGCCGACGCCACATCCGCATCTTCATTTGCCAGAATAGCCGCGGCGAGCAAGGCGGCATTGATCGCGCCCGCTTTCCCGATTGCCATCGTGCCGACTGGTATTCCGGCGGGCATCTGCACTATCGATAGCAGAGAGTCCATGCCATTGAGTGCCTTCGACTGCACCGGAACGCCGAGAACCGGCACGCGTGTTTTGGACGCGGCCATGCCAGGCAAGTGTGCCGCGCCGCCCGCGCCAGCGATGATTACTTTGAGGCCACGGTCAACAGCGGTGGCCGCGTATTCAAACAGCAGGTCAGGAGTTCTATGCGCGGATATGACTTTGACTTCGTGAGCAACGCCAAGCGCGTCCAGGGTCTCGCTCGCGTATTGCATCGTCTCCCAGTCGGAGCGCGATCCCATGATGATGCCTACCTCAGTACTCATTGCGAGATTCTAACCAGAATGGCATGAACGCGCCGGAAAACTTGCCGTTTCAGGGTCGTCTCAGTTCGCTCATTGATGGTGACCGCGAGTTCCGCCAATAATTGACGCAACTCCGGGTCCGATGCGCCCGCCGCCGCCTCGAACTCTTGCAGCGCCTGGGAGCCACCCGCGAGTAGTCTGTCGCGCCACTTTTCAGCTTTGGCAAACATCTGTTTCTCGGCGCGATCGCGAGCGCCCAAAGTATCAAGCCGTGCGCGTACAAGGTCAGCGTCGGCTTGCCGCATGAGCTTGCCGATTAACTGTTTTTGCCGTTTCAACGCGCCATGTGATTTTATACGGGAGGCGGCGCGCACTGCTTGCAGCAATTCTTCGTTTAGACCGATCGCTTCGAGTTCGCTGTTCTTCAACGGGATCAAATGATCACCGAGATCCTGCAGCGCGTGCTGTTCTCGCTTGCGCGCGGTTTTGCTGGGCTTATCAATAGTCACCGGCTAAGCTACCCCGGAGTTATAAATGAATCGCGAGAGGCGACATACATAATGGGCGACATTGCCACAAC
>CAYWYT010000775.1:0-1110 GCA_964462665.1 uncultured Woeseiaceae bacterium
CAATGGCGCTGCCATGGCAATCGCGACAGCTATTGAGGTCAGGAATCAGGATATCACCGGCCATTTCTGAGTTGATCGCATCGTGGCAATCGCCGCAGTCGCTAATTTCTGTCTGGTGGGCCGCGTGCGAAAAATTAGCCTGCGGCAGGAACGTTGCAGAAAGTTCGACGGGTGCAATTGACCAATGAACGTCGTTTCCGCCGCCTTCCTTGCTTACGACATGACAGTTCGAACATGCCCGGCGTTCAAACAAATCTTCGGCAACCTCGAGCGCTTGTACACGGGCTTCGGTCGCCGCGCGGTCACGATCGGCACGTGACAACTCCTGACCCGGGCGCCGCACTCGCTGTTCAATTGCCTCGGAATCTGCTCCCAGTAGCCTGGCGCTGTAGTACTCGACCAAAGTCTGTATGACGGCCTCCGGATCACCATGTGGTACTTCGCGGGATGGATCGTCGGGGTCAAACGCGAGCGTGTGACAACTGCTGCAATGATCAACCATGGAAATCGGCAGCATTCGCGCACCACCCGGTTCGGTGACATGGCACTCTGCGCATTCAACAACGCGTCTGCCGTCCGGCGTGACGATACCTGCTGCATCGAGATGTGCGGCGTGGTCGAACAGCAAATTCGAATCCATAGCCGCTAGCGACGGCGCGGAGTCGAATTCTGGATGATCGTCGAGAAAATCTTTTGCATCAGTATGGCAGTCGGTACACAAGTCCTGATGTTGATTGATGAGTTGCGGCGGCTCGTTGTGTTCGAGATGGCAGCTTGCACAACGAGTGTCGCCAAGGACGCTGTCCGGTGAATCTTCAACATGTCGTGCGGCAATATGGCAATCCATACACGCGGCATCGGGTACCCGTTGAAACGGAGTCACGTGGCAAGCACTGCACTCTCCGCCGGTTGTCGCATGCGCAGCGTGAATGGGGCCAGCCTGCAAAACGCCCGGGCTGATCAATTTGAGCGACGGAAGAATCGCCGCCACCAGTATTACTACGGCGGCGGCTGTCCACGACAGACGCCGCTTACTCCAGCCGCCTACGCCACTCGTCTTCGAACTCCAGTCGCTGACAAAATGCTCACTGCTTGCCGTGCCACTGAGTT
>CAYWYT010000776.1:0-1110 GCA_964462665.1 uncultured Woeseiaceae bacterium
ATTGCCTATTATCTTGAAAGGTGTTGGGTGTGGACTAGACACTGTCATGGCATACAAAGCGGGTTGTGCCGGCATTGTTCTCTCGAATCATGGAGGCCGACAATTAGATACTGCTCGGTCTGGAATTGAAATATTGCCAGAAGCGATTGATGCGCTTAATAAACATGACTCGAACTGGCAGTCGCGTTTTGAGGTGTATGTGGATGGTGGTATTCGGCGTGCTAGTGACATCTTTAAAGCCTTGGCCCTTGGTGCAACAGCTGTTGGAATTGGGCGCCCGGTTCTCTATAGCCTTGCATCTTACGGCCAGGCTGGAGTTGAAAGAATGTGCTCTCTTTTCAAAGAGGAATTAACCATGGTGATGCGATTGATGGGCACCCCAACGATTGGAGATATTACAGAAGATCATGTTCTGTACAGTAATTTAATGACACATATACCTGCTCAGGCCTGTGATCATCTTCAACTTGATACATATGAACCTATAAGGCCAGCCACAAAAATATAAAACTAAAAAGCGTATCATGTACGTTTTTCTTTAGAATGATTCAGGTATTTCATTTTCATTTGTTGTGATGCAATGCGAGTGCTGACAGTGCTTTTAAAAAATGAGTCGGAACTGATAGAAATTTTTCCCAAAAGCGGCTGCCGCCTATTAAACGTTAGGAAAAGGAAACAATAAAATCTTCAGTAGGTAGCTAAAAATTGAGAGGAACAAAGACATGAAGACTATTTTATTAAAAGCCAAAGAAATTGGTGAAATAAAAGCAAAATTGTTAACTGATACAGCACCCAATACATGTACTAAATTTTGGGAAGCTCTTCCCTTGAGAGTTAATTTATCTACATGGGGAGATGAATTGTATGGCACTATTTCGGTAGATATCGATGCAGAAAACCCGCGAGAAGAATTTGAAGTTGGGGATATTGCATATTGGTTACAAGGTTCAGGATTTTGCATATTATATGGCCGCACACAAGCGAGTACCAGCGATAAACCCCGGTTGATTTCTCCAGGTAATCATCTTGCAAAGATCGAAGGTGATATCAGTATTTTCAAAGGTTTAAACGGGTTAGATCTTATCATTGAACGGGGGGAAGAATAAAACA
>CAYWYT010000777.1:0-1110 GCA_964462665.1 uncultured Woeseiaceae bacterium
TGAAAATATGAACCTTTTCCTCATCAAGACTAAAGCCCGCAGCACCCGCAATCCGATCACCTTCCTTAATGAGGTGGGTGATAACGATTCTTTCAAAGACGGGGATATTGCGCTCCTTGATTGGTTTGTTAAAGCTGTTGTTATAGAGAGGCGATTCAAAAAACCCCCATTCTCTCAGCTCATTCACACGGGCCAGGGAATGTTCTGCCATTTGCCTGGTATATACAGGGTTGTTCGTTCCCATGGCAGAACGGGAAACCGTATCGACAAACTCATCAAGACTAACTTTCTCCTTGCTGGGGTCGTAAGCGAATATTCCTTTCGCAAATGGCGTTTGACCCGAGGAACCCAGGCGTCCCTTTGAGACAAGCTTAACTTTTGCACCTGCGTCGTGTGCTTTAACGGCCGCAAATAATCCCGCCATTCCGCCGCCGATAACTAAAACGTCAGTTGTGTTGTCCTGAAGATTTATGGCACCTGCATCGATTTTTGATTTATTGTTGGCCCACCCTGTCGGGACTCCTATTGCGGCAAGTGTTGCCATGCCAGCAACACCTCCGGCAAGAGCCATAAAATGGCGACGGGAGATGTTATTATTTTCGTGTTTGATTGAATTTGTCATTTGCTCACCCCTTGTTCCATCGGTGATCGTGGTATGTAAGTTTTTAAAAGAAGAAGTATTCCACCCGTGGCTGCAATAACCAGATAGGCCGATAGGGTTGAAGTGGTATGGCGCCCGAGATCTATGGCGTGCCAAGAAGCCAAAATAGTAAAAAGAATGGCCAGAATGCCATGGAACAACCGCCAGCTTTTATAGCTTAGAGGCAGTTTCTTGCGCAGGAAAGACGTGATACCTAAGATGATCATCAAGCACCAGGCACAAATTCCAAGTACAATACCCAAAGAGTTAAAAGCAGTAATAATTGTGATAAATGCTTCCATACTGTCGATCCCGGATTCAAAATATCGCGGCACCACAATCAAGAAAGGGTGAACGAGAAGTATCGATAAAAAGACATATCCCAGAACCTTATGGATTGTAATGATACTGCTCATCGAGATGCCGTTTAACATCCTGCGGCTAGTACAAGCTAAATAAAACTGCGCCAG
>CAYWYT010000778.1:0-1109 GCA_964462665.1 uncultured Woeseiaceae bacterium
GGTGTGCTCGCCGGTCTGTTCGTGGGCTGGTTCTGGGGCGAGGCCGCAACCAAGGTTGCCTGGCTCGGCACCCTGTTTCTCAACACCTTATCGATGCTTGTCATTCCGCTGCTAATTAGCGCGGTCATCAGCGGTGTCACGTCTATTGGCGACGTTCGTCAACTTGGCAAGTTGAGTACTGTGACAATCGCGTACTACCTGATCACTGTCGCGATCGCTGTGCTGATCGGCTTGATTATGGTGAACCTGATACAACCGGGCGTGGGAGTGTCTACAGAAGGCCTGCAACAATCGGGCGAACTCGTCAAAATGGCAGAAGATAAGGGGATAGGCGATATTCTGCTGGCCATGGTCGCGCCAAACCTGATCGCGGCGGCGGCGGAGACGAATTTGTTGCCACTAATTCTGTGGTCAGTCGCCTTTGGTATCGCGCTTGCAAGTCTCGGCGAAAAAGGTCGGCCCGCCGCAAAATTCTTCGAAAGTCTGAACGAAGGAATGATGCTGATGGTCTCGTGGGTGATGTACTTCGCCCCGTTGGGCATCTTCGGCCTGATAGCCGGCATGTTCGGTGCGGCCGGTAACGCCAGCGTTTTTGTTGCCAACATCAATGCCGTCGGGCTGCATGTCCTTACGGTGTTATCGGGGCTGGCGGTGCACTTCACTATTCTGACCCTTATCCTGTTGTTTGTCGCTCACCAACCAATCGCATACCTGCTCAACATGCTGCGTGCGATTGTTACGTCCTTTGCTACGGCGAGTTCCACTGCCACGCTGCCAATCACGATTCAGTGCGCGAAAGAGGCTGGCATCGACGAGCGGGCACGCCGATTCGTATTGCCACTCGGCAGCACTGTGAACATGGATGGCACTGCTCTTTATGAAGCGGCGGCGGCTATGTTCATCGCGCAGGCCTACGGCATTCAACTCGGGCTCGGCCAGCAGGCAATTATTTTCGTCACTGCAACCATGGCGGCAATCGGCGCCGCCGGTATCCCACAAGCCGGACTGGTAACAATGATAATCGTGCTGCAGGCTGTCGGATTGCCGCTTGAAGGTATCGGGCTGCTGCTCGCGGTTGACTGGTTTCTCGACCGGTTTCGCACGGCAAC
>CAYWYT010000779.1:0-1109 GCA_964462665.1 uncultured Woeseiaceae bacterium
CGCGCCTTCGGGACGGATACTCTGGATCGGATTCGATCCGGCGAGCCGGTCGGTCAGGACGCGCTGCTTGCGGCCTACTATGCAGCTGAGATCTTCGAATTCATGCCGATTGAGAATACCTATGTCGACCTGCAAAATACCGGCAACATCCGATTGCTGCGCGATATTGATCTGCGGCTCGCGCTCGCTTCGTATCACAACAAGTCAACGACAGTAAACCTGGCCACCTCCAAGAAGTACCGCGAAATTGTTCGGGGAATCATTCCGTGGCATATCCAGAAATCGATTCGAAAAAACTGTCCAACGACCGATCCAGGCGCTACGGTACCGACCGGATTTCCTGAGTGCGCAATTCCTCATGTTGGCTCCGATGAGTCGACCAGGGTCTTCGTCGCACTTGCCGCACACCCGGGCATTCAGGAGATTCTTACCTATCGCGTATCGGAAGTTGACGTTGAAATCTTCCTCCTATCTGCACAGAAAGATGCAGTACAAGAGGTGATCGACATTCTCGAACCACAATAGAGGCCCAGACCTTGCGAAAACTGATAATAATTCTGGTTTTGACAGCTGCCGGCAGTGCATCTGCAGCGGGCGAACCACCAAATGTAGTCCTGATCGTTACAGACAATCAAAGCGAGCAACTTCTCGGTGCCTACGGTAACCGGGACATCAAGACGCCTAACATCGATGCGCTTGCCGCAGAGGGCATGACGTTCACGCGTAGTTACGCTACCAGCGGTGTGTGTTCACCGACTCGAGCAACGCTGCTCACCGGCCTGCTCCCTTCCCAACACGGAGTGCACAATGGTCTGCCATCGAAGTTCGACTTGCCAGACTATGCGGCTGTTGCGGAGTTTCGCAGTCTGCCGCAAACATTGGGGGACGCGGGCTACAACACAGCGCTCGTTGGAAAGTATCATCTGGGCGCACCGCAAAAACCGCAAATGGGTTTTCAATATTGGGTTACGTTTCCTACTGGTCATACAACGTCGTTCCACGATGTTGAGATCATCGACAACGGTGCATCGTATCCGCTCGAAAATGAACACCTGACCGATTTCTGGACTCGAAAGGCGGAATCGTTCATCGCAGATCAGTCGCCTGAG
>CAYWYT010000780.1:0-1107 GCA_964462665.1 uncultured Woeseiaceae bacterium
GATAGATGTGTATATTTTTCTATATTTTCAGGTGTAATTAAATCAATCATACCAATTAGTTCAGTGACACAACCAGTCCATCCGGTTTGATGACTGGCGCCAATGCCTTCTCCTGTATCTCCATTAAAATACTCATAAAAAAGTATCAAATCTTTCCAATAAGGGTCATCTTTATAATGGCTATCCTTTCCATGGAGCGGTCTTCTTCCATCAGAGTCTTTTATAAACATTTCTACAATGCGTTTTGAAATAAACTTGGCTATTTCTAAAAGGGTCATTTCATTTCCAGAACCGGTAGGGCATTCGATTTTGAATTTTTCGCCAAAGTAGCTGTAGTAATTTAATAAAGAGTGAATAAGTAATACATTCACTGGTATCCATACAGGACCACGCCAATTTGAATTCCCTCCAAACATTGAACTATCCGATTCACCCGCTAAATACTCGACTTTAAATTCTTCATCACCCCAGCGAAAAACATAGGGTTGATTTTTATGATGCAATGATAAGGACCGAATACCATAGGGACTTAAAAACTCACTTTCGTCGAGCATGCGCTTTAAGATCAATCGAAGTCTTTCTTCATTAACAATCGCAATCATTCTTCGTCCTTTATCACCTTCTTTGTCAGCGGTATGTACGTTTGTCATTATGTCGGCATATTTATCTGCGAAATTTTTCAAGCGCTTCATTAGGTCTGGGAATTTTTGACCAATTGCTTTTGGAAAAACACAAACTGACATAAGAGGCAGTAAGCCAACCAAGGATCTGATTTTTAAACGGGTAGTACTGCCATCAGGGAAATGCAATAAGTCATAAAAGAATCCATCTTCTTCGTCCCATAAGGATTCCTTGGTATTGCCCACATTACTCATTGCTGCCGAAATCCACATGGTATGTGCAAAGAATTTATGAATATAGGATTCGAGCAGTGAATCTTTGGTTGCTAATTCGAAGGACATTCTTAACATTTGCATACTAAAGAATGCCATCCATGCAGTGCCATCGGCTTGCTCAATATTGCCACCTGTTGGTAGTTCGGCGCCTCGGTCAAATACACCAATATTATCGAGTCCTAAAAAGCCACCTTCAAATAAATTATTGCCA
>CAYWYT010000781.1:0-1107 GCA_964462665.1 uncultured Woeseiaceae bacterium
TATCTGATCTCAATGCCCTGCCGTCCAAGCGGAATGCTTTCAAGGATGAAGTTTCCATTCAGATCGGTGGAGGTTCCAACGACCGGATCAGAATCAAGAAGGATCACATTGGCCCCAATAAGTGCATATCCGGTAACTGCATCCAACACCCTTCCCCGGATGGTTTGATGCATCTGTACCTGCCCATATGAAATGAACATCGCCATTGAAAGCAGCACCACAAAACTCCCTTTTTTCATAATAACCTGATCATCTATTGTATAGCAAATCTAGGTATTCCATTGTTCGAAATAAAAAATATATCGAAGCCAGCTGTAACCCCAACACGAGCGCCAGCGAGTATATAACACGGCATAGCCGTATGTAACCCACCGGCGAAGCCGCGTCTGACAAAATGTCAAGTTAACTGGTAATGGCTCAATATTTGACCTATCAGGTACAAATTATTGAACAGTTATATTGAATAAAGAAATGGCAAAAAAGTCGATAAAACCTGAATACCAGGAAGATACAAAGGTTGAGCAAGAAGAGATGCTGAATAAAGAACAGGCTCAGGAAGAGGTAGAAAATGAGGATGCAGCTGAAGAGGAGGAGGAAATAGAGGAAGAGGCGCCAAAAAAAGAGCCTACCGCTGAGGAAAAGCTGGCAGAATTGCAGGACCGTTACCTGCGACTGACAGCCGAATATGACAACTTCAGGAAAAGGACCCTTAAGGAGAAGATTGATTTGCAAAAAAGTGCAAATGAAAACTTCCTTCAAGCGCTGCTTCCCGTGGCGGATGATTTCGACAGGGGCTTACAGTCCGTGAATGAAGCGACCGATATTGAAGCTGTGAAAGAAGGCCTTCGGCTGATCTCCGGGAAATTCCAGGGATTCCTTACCCAGCAAGGAGTAAAAGAGATTGATGCAGTCAAAAAGGTGTTTGATACCGATCTGCATGAGGCAATTACCAAGATACCCGCTCCCTCCAAAAAACTCAAGGGCAAAGTCGTTGATGTGGTTCAGAAGGGCTATATGTTGAATGACAAGGTTTTAAGGTATTCAAAAGTTGTTATAGGGGAATAACCGTATGGGTAAAAGAGATTATTACGAGATTCTGGAGTTAAA
>CAYWYT010000782.1:0-1107 GCA_964462665.1 uncultured Woeseiaceae bacterium
GCACTACCCGCTCCACTAGCAAGGCCGGGATTGATGCGCTACCGTTGCGCATCCAATTGCATGAGACGATTGATGAGTCATCACGAATTACACCGGGCGCACAAAGTGGTTTGGCTGCGCGCCGCAGTCCTTGGAGCCAATGACGGCATCGTTTCGACGGCGAGCCTGATTATCGGTGTCGCGGCAGCGGGGGCGGCACACGACAACATCATCCTCGCCGGTGTTGCCGGTCTGGTTGCGGGCGCGATGTCGATGGCGGCAGGCGAATACGTTTCTGTCAGCTCGCAATTCGATACCGAACAAGCCGACCTCGAACTCGAAAGGTTGTCGATCGAGCAAAATTACGATGGCGAGAAGAAAGAACTTGCGCAAATCTACGAGAAGCGTGGACTTGAGTCTGCATTAGCTTTGCAAGTCGCAGAACAACTCATGGAGCACGACGCGTTGGGCGCGCATGCGCGTGACGAGATTGGCATATCGCCAACGTTCAGCGCCAGGCCTGTGCAGGCCGCGGTTTCGTCGGCAAGTACCTTCACCGTTGGCGCAGCCCTGCCCTTGTTCGTCGCCTGGCTCGTTGCCGGAGAACAGTTAATCACCGCTGTTGCAGTTGCTTCACTCGTTTTTCTGGCTGGACTGGGAAGTCTCGCTGCACGTGCCGGCGGCGCCTCAGTCAAAGTCGGTGCGATAAGAGTCACTTTTTGGAGTTCTCTGGCCATGCTGCTCACCGCCGCGGTTGGGCGTTTGTTTGGTGTTGTCGCCTAAGACCCGCATTCTTTTTATGTCCGAAAGTTATCGGCCGATAAGAAGTCGGTCGTTCTCGTAAGGTCAAATTGCCAGTAGCGTAACGTCTCCAAGATCTCCGGAGACGAGCGTGGCCGCAAATCCGCAAGACATTATCGCACCCGTACTCGATGCGGCAGACCTGTCCGCGCTGCAGCGAACAGTTGCACGCTTTGATCGCGAGCAACTGATCTGGGGAAGCGGTTATTTGGCGGGGCTTGCGGGACCGACTACATCTGTTTCACCTCCGCCTGGCGTTCTAGCCGATGTATCTGTCGATACTTGGCACATATTTTACGCAACAGAAACTGGCAACAGCCGCAGCGT
>CAYWYT010000783.1:0-1107 GCA_964462665.1 uncultured Woeseiaceae bacterium
GCTCGCAATATCAACTATATGGCTGTGCTTATTTTTTAAAAAACCTCAATTTGAGAAAAAATGCTTATTCTCGTAGAAGCTCCTAGTGCCTGGCCAGACGGCATCCGCGAATAAATCCTTCGGCCCATTCTGGCGTCCCACCTGCATGCACATGGGTGTAAAGAGCAAATACATTTTTTTTTGTAAGGCCATCACGTCCATTCAAAAACCCTTTACCCCTCTTCATTTTCAATACCAGCTGCTCATCACTCCCCTGCCAGTCCAATACGGTTGAGTAACGAAATTCATGGCCTTTTATTTCCAGCCCTGCAGGATAAAAAGGATTCTCATTTTCGACTGTGAAGATTGAATAACCATGGGCCTGTGGTTTTTCAGACATACCAAAACGAACCGGAAATACACCCGTAAGAGGATACTCCTCTTCACCTATTACAATTGACCGCCCTAGATAAATCAACCCCCCGCATTCGGCATATATCGGCAATCCTGCCTCAGCACTGTTTTTCACAGCTGTCCTGAAACTCTCGTTGGCTGCCAGGTCTTTTGCACTGGTTTCGGGAAATCCTCCTCCTATGTAAAGACCGTCAATATCCGGTAAATCTTTATCTGTCAGCGCATTGATATATACAAGCTCTCCACCACCTCTTTCAAGGGCCTCCAGATTTTCTGAATAGTAAAATTGAAAAGCGGCATCCTGTAAAACACCTATTCGTACTTTCTCTATTGTACTTGAAGAGACACCGGATTCTGGCGTATAGTTTCTATCTGAAACGGGTGCCATAATTCCCCCCACCCTCTCCATATCAATATTTTCTTCGATTAATTCTGCCAGAAAGTCAAGCGCCTGATCCGAGCCGACATATTCCTGGTGGGGGATCATCCCCAGATGACGCATGGGGAAAATATCTCTTTTCAGGCGTGGAATTGCGCCGACTACAGGAAGATCCGTATAATGTTCAACAGACTCAGTCACCAGCCGTCTCTGTCTCTCCGTTCCTATCTGATTAAGAACAACACCTCGGAAATTCACCCGTTTATCAAACTGTTCACATCCCAAAACCATTGCCGCAACCGTCCGTGTCGTTTTGGTACAGTTGACCACAAGTA
>CAYWYT010000784.1:0-1105 GCA_964462665.1 uncultured Woeseiaceae bacterium
TCCGCCTCTCCATCCTGTTGCCTGATCCAGTATTTAAAGGCCAGGACCTCCCTGGCACGACGGTCAATGGTATCAGCCTGGATCCACTTTGGATCTATGACCAGGATATGATTGTCCCTAAGGCCCGCTGAAACGGCATCATCCATTTCCTTTGCAAGGAACAAAGACACTCCCTCATTCCTCAACTGTGCCGCCAGGTTCGCTCCAGCCAGCCTACGTAACGAATCGCTGGCAATGGCAGCCAGGGAGCCCATGTCGGGAAATTGCCCACTCCATCTGCCCTTCAGGGCAATGGCCAGGGGTATGGTGCTAAAAGAGCGATAGTAGTCTGCCAGTTCCTGCATCTGCTCATTGGGACTTGCTGTGAAAATCAGGCCCCCCGGACCATGATCCCTGATGGCCCGGACGCTTTCTAGAATCTCATGGAGCCCGTCATCCGGACCGGCGAGAACCCAGAGTGACTGGGCGATCTTCTCCTCCCTGGAAAGGGTGGATAGCACAGAGTCCACCCAGGGGTGATCCAGATAGTGTATGTAGGGTGCCTGCTTATCAATTACCTGTCCCGAAGCCAGGGGCAGGATCGTGAAAATGATTCCTATAATGATTGATCCTCTCATATTCTGGATTGATTAGTTATAATCTTATTTAATTCCCCAATTCTCATTTGGCTCAGTCCCCATTTCCAGTTCAAGCGTGCCACCTTTCAACAGTTCGCTTGCTGGAAATTTAAAGTCGCTCAAGGCTTTACCATTCAGTAAGGCCGACTGCACATATTGATTCAAACGTGATGCATTCTTAGCTTCAATAACAAAAGTAGATCCGCGACCAAATTGTTTGCCTAAATCAATCTCAACCTTTTCAAACAGCGGGCTTCCAATTTCATAAATCGGCTCAGATCGGCAACCTCCATCGGTTTGGAAAAGTCCCATCGATGCCATGATAAACCACGCACTCATTTGCCCCTGGTCTTCGTCGCCAAGGTAAGCGTTGGCAATTCCGTAACCGTAATAGCGGTCCATAACAGCACGGCTCCATTTTTGCGTCAGCCAGGGCTTTCCTACCCAGTTAAACAGGAAAGCAAAATGCATGGACTGCTGATTTCCCT
>CAYWYT010000785.1:0-1105 GCA_964462665.1 uncultured Woeseiaceae bacterium
TGTCTGTAAATTTTTGCCATAGTTTAAAGATTCATACAAAAATAACAAAAAAAAAGATGACCGGGTTGCGGTCATCTTTTATCAAAATATTTATATTACTAATGTTATCAAGTCATAAATAAGAATGAAAATAACATTGCAAATTTTCCAATTTTCAAGTTTTCTATGCTGAAAAATTTATTTTTTCTAGTCATTTTAACCTCAGCTTTTTCAGTGTGATATGCCACCAATTCCGAAACTTCCCCAATCAATTGATAACAGGCATTGATCAGCTTTTCTTCTCGTGGTAAATATTCATTTTGTGGATATAGTATCAATAAGAAATCATCATTGTTATCAGGTGAAGAAAAACTTTCTTCCAATGACAAAGCGTCAATATTTAGAATAAACTCTTTATAAATTCCTCGGAATACAGATAGTTTACTATTATCTATAATAGAGAAATTTCCTGAGTCCAAAAGCGCATCCACCTTTTGGTTAAAAGAAAGAGCCTTTTCGTGATTCCCAAGTAATTCAGAATCTATTGGATTGGATATGTTTAGTTTTTCTGAAAGGTAATCTGTGATCGTGCTTTCGATGAATAGCGCAGACACAAAAAACTCATTTCTAACCTTTACCTCGCTTATCTCCATAATCTTTAATTAAAACAATTAGCGATCATTGAATACAACAATTCAATGTTCTTATTTATTTAACGTTTTTTGAGGGGAGTTATTATGAGGGTGTAAATCAATTACTTTGCCAAAGCAAGCTAACTAATCTTAAAACAAAGTTAAATAATAAATGCGCTTGTTCCTAACAATGTAGGTAAAAACACCTGGAATTGTGGATAAAATTCATGGAATACCACTAAAAAAAGTCCCTTCGATTGATATCGAAAGGACTTTAAATAAAGTTTTAAAAAGAAAAACTTCTTATTTTTTGAACTTAGCGTACTTGGATTTGAATTTGTCAATTCGTCCTGCTGAATCCACCAATTTCATTTTACCAGTATAATATGGGTGGGATGTTCTTGAAATTTCCAATTTGATTAATGGATAATCCTTCCCATCAACATCAATAGTTTCTCTTGAATTGGCAGTCGATTTTGTTAAAAAAACATCTC
>CAYWYT010000786.1:0-1105 GCA_964462665.1 uncultured Woeseiaceae bacterium
CGAGAGTGGTGGCGAAGGCCTCGAGCTTCCCCTTGCGGATCACGGCGCGGCTGCTGCGGCTCCCGCCGATGAACTCGATGACCCACACCCCGCGGCGCTTGCCGATCTCGGGGAAGTCAAATTCGCGGGTGATCCGGCGGGCCGGGGCGTCGTCGTATTCGAAGCTGCGCTCGTGGTTCGGGACCAGTCCGTCGAGCTGGAGGTCAGTGCTCAGCTCCCGGCCGTGCTCCCGGTAGTAGTTCAGGGTGTTGATTTCGAAGACCTTCACGATGAGCTTCCGGACATTCTTGACGTGCAGGCGCAGGTGGACCGGATCGTCGATGCCGAGCTGGTGGTGGTTGGCGGCCGGTTTACCGGCTCCGTCGGCCCGGTCGAATTCCACATCGACGCGGTCCTTGAGCGACTGGTAGGCGGCGGGGCTGAGCAGCGAGGCCCAGCGTTCCGGGTCGCCGATTCCGTTGATGATCTTCGCCTCGGCAAACATGGCCTTGAGCCAGTTCTCGGCGATGTAGGGGGCATAGGTGTCGTAGTTCCGGGCGTCCTTGAGAAAGTGGAGCAGGTATCCGCCCACCAGCTGTTGATCGCCGCCGATCGGCGGGAGGCTGGTCCACGAGCGGAAGTCCTTGCTGCAGTCCGCGGCGTGTTTCCAATCCGCTTCGTGGTCGCGCTTCCAGACGGGGTTGATGTAGCCGA
The DNA here is from genome assembly GCA_964462665.1 of uncultured Woeseiaceae bacterium. Taxonomy (GTDB): domain Bacteria; phylum Pseudomonadota; class Gammaproteobacteria; order Steroidobacterales; family Woeseiaceae; genus UBA1847. The sequence continues at coordinate 694 of CAYWYT010000786.1, forward strand.
CCGCCCGTGGCAGCTTCACGTAGGTGAGGAATCGGCCCGCATCGTGGATGCCGCGGGTGCGGTCGTGGACAAGGCGCTGGTAGAGGATGTGCGCCTTGAGCGAGTTGAAGATCGGCTCGAGCCCCTCAACGAAATTCCAGGTGTTTTCGAGGTACGCTTCGCGGGCCGCGGGATCGACCGCCATGTCGGTGTCGGCCCCGGGGAGCAGGTGGGAGAGACGGGTGTGGACGAAGTTCTCGTTGCGGAGCAGCTCCGGAATCATCCCTTGGAGTTCGGCGAGTTGTGCGCTCGTCAGGGCGCGGTGGATCGCGAATTCGCCGAAGCCCTTGCTCTCCTTTGTTTTCAGATCGGTCGCGATGAGTTTCACCAGGCCGGGCAGGTCGGGCATCCTGGCGCGGGAGAGCAGGTTGCG
>CAYWYT010000787.1:0-1101 GCA_964462665.1 uncultured Woeseiaceae bacterium
TTACTTCTCCCGCGTTTACCGTGATTACTTCGTTGGATTCATAATTTATATAATAATAATCCTCAATAATAATTTTGTAGTTGTCAGGGTCAAGTCCCTGAATTATAAAATCGCCATTTTCATTAGTAATTGATTCTGCTATAAAAATATCATCGTCTGCCCTGTGAATTGCCACAACAACTTCACCAAGCGGAACCGCACCGGCAATGTTGTCTTTCAAATCTTCCCCAATCACTTTTCCACTTATTGATCCTGAATTAACTTCAGTATTAACTCTAATAGTCGGCTTTAGAATATACTTTCCTGAATTACCCGCCTTGACAATTGATTTATGTACGTCCCAATCTAGGATAAAGTTATAAGAAAAACCTGGTTCCAATTCAGTGTCTAATTTTAGTTTTAAACCTGATTGCTGAGCGCTTGGGGTATCCAGATGGATAGGAGAAGTTTCATCCTTTAAAATCAAAGTGTTATTGTTACTCAGCACCAAACGAATTTGTTTTAACATACCGGAAGGGATTATTTCATCAGTTAATAAAACATTGTTCCCGGCAATAAGTTCAGTAAGGTCGGCCTTGATCGGGTAACCTCCTTCAGGAGAGAAACTAATCCAGCCTTCTTCATCTTCAGAACTGTTGTATAAGATGTCGATGATTTCTATGTTGACTTCTTCGTAATCCCCCTCTGCATCAATTAACTTTAATTGGACTCTCGAAGTGGAAGTGTCACTAACATTGTTGTCATCGCAACTTTGAAATCCAGACAAACTAATTAGTGCAAATACAATGAATAATATTTTTCTTTTCATAGCTAAAAATTAAAATAAGTATTAATAATAAATTTGTTGTAAACATAAAGGTGTGATCTGAAGTAATTCTGAAGAAAGCATTAAAAAGAGACTTATTGAAATTATGATTAGATAAATTCATGAATGGAAACAAAAAGTTTTTCTCCTCAAATAAGGTCTTCTTTAATGGGCTTATTGGCATAAACTTTTATTTTTTTTAAATCTAAAAATTCTATTAATTCTCGATGTTCATGAGTTAAGTCATCTTTAAAACAAAGTGCTTTTTTCAATAGTTGCAAAATTAACAATTGGGA
>CAYWYT010000788.1:0-1100 GCA_964462665.1 uncultured Woeseiaceae bacterium
AAAGTTGGAAGTTTCAAATTGAATTTGATGTGTAGCATATTGGAATCCTGTTTAGTACCTTACTCTAGAAACCCTGTTACAAAAAACAAGAAACTAAGTAATGTACATTGAAATTATGTGGTTAAATATACCCACAAGGTACTTACACCCCCTTGTGGGGTGCAAGAAAGTATTGGGAAACTATGGTATCAACATCGCATTAACAAGATCGATGAAGAAGGTGCAGGCAAGTGGAACAATGATAAATGCCAACTTTGCAAGGCTGTTAAAATGGCATTAGTCGAACTGGCCATCGACGTCGTAGGTCCTCCCTGATCGCTTGGTTCGCGCTTCGGACAAACTCGCGTACCCAAATATCGATTACTTCCTCAAGAGGCCTTGATACTGTGAACTTATTCAAGTCCAGCGGCTTCACCGGCGGCAACGCCCGATCAGCCATGGTGCATATGAGCTCACCGGTGTCGCCGTCTGTGACCTTCAATTCGAAGGCAACTCGCGGGGAGATCAGGCCGTCAAACGCATAAGAACTTCCAGGGATTGGTATTGCATATGCAACAGCATAGGCGACCGGACGGTGTAAGACCACCTCGGTCATAGCTATTTCCACAACCATCGTCGTGTCATTTATCGATCCAACGAGTTCAAGACGATGCTTTTTGGTACTTTTAAATGATTCTTCCAGTCTTTTGTCAAAGTAATCAGCAAGGGCATTTACCTTCTCTGCATATTGTTCTTCATTTAATTTCGAGCTTTCGATTTGTTGTTCTTTTGCTTCCTCGCTTATGAAGTCAATCCGAACCGGCTCGAAGAAGATAGCCGTATATTTGGAATAATCTGGACTTCTCTCCCATGAATGGTCCCATGGCTGACCTTCAACGATCGCTGCCTGGTCAACCTCACTCAGGAAGCCAGATGGTTCAGCTGGTAAAGTCCCTTCTTTGACTGCGCAAGAGACGAGGCTGCAAGATAATAGGGTGAAAAATACAAAACGGAAATAGTTCATTGGGGTACTCCTCAAATTGTATGTTGGTGGGTTTTCGGTGCGCATCATATGCAGTCTATCATTGTGATCGAACGGCGACGAATGCCAGTTTGAGTAG
>CAYWYT010000789.1:0-1092 GCA_964462665.1 uncultured Woeseiaceae bacterium
TTTTAGTTTCTTCCCTGGATAGCTGTTTTTCCAGCATTATTTTCAGGATAGTTTTATCTGTTTCAATCATCCCCTGATGGCTGAGTTGCCCCATATTCTGAATAGTTTTTTGGGTAGAGTTGCCGATAATGCCATCGGTATCTTGAACGTTCACCCCCTGGAGGGAAAAGAGTGCTGCCTGTACAGCAGCTCCTGCGGCGGTATTGAGTTTGATTGCACAACCGGCTTTAGCTCCATCACAGATAACCCCTGCCAGATCTTCCAGGATATTTTTGATTGCTCCTTCCATGTGACGTGCATCGCCGCCCATCAGATAGGTAATACCGGCTGCAGCGCCTGCTCCGGCCGCAACAGAACAGCCGCAGACAGCAGACAGTCGTCCCGTATGTGCTTTGACATAGGCGGTAATAATATGACTGAGGCCTATTGCCTTGAGAACGGTCTCCCTATCATGGTCGATAAAGTCTTTCACAGCCCAGATGGGCAGGATAGCGGTAAGGCCATGGTTGCCGCTCCCAGCCGAACTCATCGCGGGCAGATTAACTCCTCCCATACGTGCGTCGGCCGCCGCTGATGTGAGTCGTTTGGCCGAAGTGGACATATCCTTTACCAGGAGTTTTTGTTTTAGAAGACGGTCTATTGCCTTGCCGATTCCCAGTCCGGTGCCATGTTTTAAGCCATGTTTTGCCAGAGCCAGATTGTGGGTGACACCTTCTTCCAGAAAGGCCAGATCCGCTTCATCCAGATCGTCAGTCAGATCGAGGATTTCATCAAGGGTGAGTTTGACCAGCCATGCTTCAAGCTCTGCCAGTGGGTGTTTGCCGCCATCTGCTGTCGTAGCTGAGATCAATGGTGAGTCATTGACCATTTTTCCGTTTAGTTTAAGGCTGACAATATTGTCATGGAGTTCCACAATAAGCGATTCAGCGACGTCTGTTCCTGCTGTTATTTTTGTCTGTACGTAGAGACCTGATTCTTCCCGGAGGTTGACCTTGATCCTGCCCGCATCAAGAAGCTGATTTGCTTTCTTGATGGATTCGTCATTGAGGCTGGCAAGTACTTCAAGCCCTCTGAGCGGGTCCCCTCCGTATG
>CAYWYT010000790.1:0-1092 GCA_964462665.1 uncultured Woeseiaceae bacterium
GTCGTCGCCATCAAAGGCGTCACCGAGAGCGTCATTTATGAAGGCCGGTGTTTCTGCCGGTACAGGGCGAGGCTCAACAACAATAGTTGGAACTGCTTGCGGTTGCTTCGCTGTGGGCTGAGGCTTCGCCTTCGCCTTCGCCTTCGCCTTCGCTTTCGGTGCAGGCTGCGAGCTGACGGGTCTTGCTGCGGGCTTCGCTGCTTTGGGCGCTGCCGAGCCGACTGTCTTGAATGCCGCATCGGGGGCTTCGAGATGATGCTTGGCAGAAGCCTCAATAGCGAGTCGGGCGCGACCCGGTGATACCGGCTTTAGCAAGAAACGGTAAACCTTGCCGCGGTTAATCAGGTCCATCAACATTTCACCATCGTCGCGACGTCCGGCAATGATGGAAACCAGTCGAGGTGAATTTGTGCGTAAGTGCAGAGTGAGCTTTTCGACGTTGTCGCCGACCATGGCGGCATCAATAACGGCTACACCGACTTTTTGATTCTGTACTGCATCGTCAGCCTGCGCGAGTGTATTGGCATGAATAATATTGTGCATACCACGTGCAGACTCTCTCACTGTGCCCAAAAATTCTTCGTCCTTGGTTAAGACGAGAACATCGACGGCGCGTGAGCCCACGTTTGCTTCAGGAGCGACTTTGTTCGGATCGAGAACTGGCATGCGCCCGGTGGCGTCAGTGATGATGGACGATCCATTTTCTGAAGTTTCCATGACAATGTGTTCAGCAGAAGCATCCATATCTGCGGTCGTGTCATTGGCGGATTCGGTTAGCGCCATAAGGCGAGCTTGACGCGTCGCGTCGTCAATCAGGGTGCGCAGTGACTCGGGTGTAACGCCGCCACGAACGACCTGGAACACTTCGTTCGCACCAACCAGCGCCTCAACGCCTTCGCCGTCATTGCCGGCGAGCAAAATACCAAGAGTATCCGGGGAGCGTCTTCGTGCTTCTCGCAATGCGTCCAGGCCACTCATCCCAGGCAGTTCCTGAGCCGTGACCAGAACGTCAATTGAGGTACCGCTTAAGGTGTTGAGCGCTTCGCTACCGCTGGTCGCACAGTGCACCGTATAGCGGTCATTGAACCCCGT
>CAYWYT010000791.1:0-1089 GCA_964462665.1 uncultured Woeseiaceae bacterium
AAACCCGAGTGATTTGTCATTTGGGGTTTAGGGTTTAGGGTTTAGTAAAAATTATTCTTTTTTCCTGAAAAGATATACTTTAAACTTCCCAGAATAGTGTTGACCGTTTTTAGACGATTATTTCAATCAAATTACCTTCTGGGTCAGCGATTATACTTTCGTAATACCCGTCTCCTGTCATTCTTGGTTCTCCAACTATTCTATATCCGTTTTCTCGTATTCTTTCAGTCAGTGAATCAACCTTTTCTTTTGTTCCAACAGATATTGCGAAATGAGCCAATCCTAGCTTTGAGTCCAATTTATGAATGAATTCAGATATATCAGGTTTGTGCATTAATTCGATGCGAGCCCCATTTTCAAAAGCTAAAAAGTATGAACTGAATTTTTTCCTTGGGTTATGATATTTTTCATTAGAACTCAAGTCAAAATATTTGAGATAAAACATCTTCATTTTATCTAAATCCATAGTCCAGATTGCGATATGTTCAATTTTCATTCGGGTTTTTTATGGCACAACGTTGCAGCCTAAGATAGGTTTTAATGGATTCTCAGGCATTGTTAGCAGGCCTTATTAATTAGTCTCATCATAATTCAGTTTTCTCGCTATTCCATTTTTATCCAATTCAATATTCAGGTATTTCTCTATATCCTCAACAAAAAATCTATTCGGTGAAATAGGGAATAGTTTTAGTTTCATATAATAATCCTTAATAATTAAATCGCCATTTAGTTCAATTACTGAAACGTTTTTATCATCAATGGTGAAATTACCAGTATACTTTGAATAGTCTAATTTTTGCTGGTATAAATTTTCAGGTATTCTAGAACTTGTCTTAAGTGGTATTAGTTCAGGATTATCAATTGGTTTACTAATTTTTGAAGTTAAAATAAAATCGAATAGTTTTATAGTTTCTTTACTTGAGAGTTTATCCCTTTGATACGTATTACAAAGGTTTACAATAATTAAATTATCATTGGGAAAAACGGCGACTATTTGTCCTCCTGTTCCTGAAGCAAAAAACATTTGGTAATTGCTATAATATTCAGAAACTCCCCATAGCCAACCATACCATCTGCCAATTTTATCTC
>CAYWYT010000792.1:0-1086 GCA_964462665.1 uncultured Woeseiaceae bacterium
TTCTGTACCGACTAAAAGCCGGGGCTCGAGAGCAATCCATAAATGACACGCCAAGCGGTAAAGTCTTTGGCGTGATGCAACAATTTTGAAAAGAAAAGGAACACAAATTGCCACCTTTGACAAGAAATTCAATAATGCTCTAACCAGGGCAGGATTAACCATTCAATTGTCCCTATGTTTTATTGGATGATCTGGGTGCCGGCCTTTCCCTGCACGCTATCACAAATTGCTTCGATTGATGTTATCACTGCCCGTTTTCCACCGCTCTGGACAAATTTCAGAGCAGCCTCAACTTTTGGGCCCATGGCACCTTTGCCGCTTTTATTCTCGGCAAGAAAATCTCTGGCGTCATTGATATGCATTTGTGAGATGAGTCGCTGATCTGGAGTGTTGAAATCCGCCAGGACACCTTCAACATCCGTTGCAATCACCAGCAAATCTGCACCAATTTCCGTGGCCAGGAGTGCACTGACCAGATCCTTGTCGATCACCGCATCTACTCCATTAAATGCCCGGCCATTTCTAACCACAGGAATCCCCCCGCCACCACAGCAGATGACGGTGAATCCCGATTCTATTAAACGTTCTATTTCCCGTTTCTCAATTATCGTTACTGGCTTTGGCGATGCCACAACACGTCTGAACCCTTTTGGGGTTTCCATGGTGGGGTAATCCAGCTTTAGAGCCTCGGACTCGGTAAAGAACGGGCCAATCGGTTTTGTTGGATTGACGAATGCGGGATCTTTTTCATCCACCACCACATAGGTAATAAGAGAGACCAGCGGGTTGAAATCAGCCCCCTGTTCCATAAGGGATTCATCCAGTACAGATTCAATCATATAGCCGATCTGGCCCTGGGTCTGGGCAACAAGAATTTCAAGGGGCAGTTTTGGGACTGCGTCACAGGATTCCTGCTGCAGCATAAGATTGCCAACCTGGGGGCCATTACCATGGGTGATGATAATTCTATACTCGCTGGTAAGCGATGCGATCTGACGAATAGAAATCCTGAGATTTTCAAACTGCTGGGCAATTGTTCCTTCCTGCCCCTTCTGGATCAGAGCATTACCGCCAAGGGCAATGAGC
>CAYWYT010000793.1:0-1084 GCA_964462665.1 uncultured Woeseiaceae bacterium
GTTAATACCAACACCGCCGCTGCCGGTGGTCTTGTGGCTGCACTCATGCTTTCCAGGGCATGGTTTGGCAAGGCTGATCTAACTATGGCACTCAATGGAGCCCTGGCTGGCCTGGTGGCGATAACGGCAGAACCTTTAACCCCAACACCTCTGGTGGCAACACTCGTTGGGGCCGTTGGTGGTCTACTGGTCGTGGCTGCGATCATCTTTATTGACAAGGCTAAAATTGATGACCCGGTCGGTGCTATCTCGGTCCATGGGGTCTGTGGAATATGGGGTTTGCTTGCTGTCGCTTTCACTAATCCGGAAGGATCTCTCATCGCCCAGCTTACCGGTATCGGGGTGATCTTCGCCTGGTGTTTTGGAACGAGCCTTGTTGTCTGGTTTATTCTCAAGGCCGTTATGGGCATTCGTGTCAGCGAGGAAGAAGAACTGGAAGGCGTCGATGTCGCGGAGTGTGGACTGGCCGCATATCCTGAGTTTACAAAAGAATAATAAGGGGGATTCCTTGTGAAGAAAATAGAAGCAATTATCAAGCCTTTTAAGCTTGAGGCGGTAAAGGACACATTGACCGAACTCGGTATCACCGGCATGACTGTCTCGGAAGTTAAAGGATACGGACGGCAGAAGGGGCACAAGGAGATGTATCGTGGTGCCGAATACAATGTCGACTTTAACCCCAAGATCAAGATTGAACTGGTGCTGGCTGCCGATTTGGTCGATAAAGTTGTCGACGCCATCCGGGATGCCGCCAACACTGAAAAGATTGGCGACGGCAAGATCTTTGTCCTGCCGGTTGAAGACGTCCTGAGGGTGAGGACGGGAGAAAGAGGAAAAGACGCAATTTAGTGGCCTAGAGATGCTGTTCTGGTTTTTAGAAGAAGAGCATTCCCTGAGGAAACTACTCGCCCCTCAGGAGAGAAGTCAAAACAGTCATACTTTTTTAAAATGATGTCTGCCAAAGAAGCCTTCCTTTTGCAATTTTGTTGTAGAAGGAAGGCTTCTTTTGTTGCAATCGGGAAGTGCTGTTGATAATCATTATTATCAGATATGCTCAGCATCCATTGTCAAGACGTATCTTACC
>CAYWYT010000794.1:0-1082 GCA_964462665.1 uncultured Woeseiaceae bacterium
TTTTATCAAATCGAGTATTTATAAAAATTAAACTCGTAAAAAGGTCACTTGAAGCCTTCGATGGCTAAGTCAAGGAGAACCATTTGTCTGCCAATCCGCTTTGTCGTCCCAGCCGCCGCCAAGTGCCTTGTAGAGTCCGACATAGGCGTTAATGTACTGCTGCTGCAATTCGGACAACTGCAAATCTGCGGAAAAGAGGGTTCGTTCAGTATCGAGTACTTCAAGGTAGCTGCTCACGCCCTTGTCGTATCGTTCTTTGGACAGTTCATTGGCATTTTTTGAGGCTTTCTGCCGACGATCGATGGCGGCCAGCTCTTCGCGGTAGGTGGCAATCTCAATTAAGGCATCTTCCACTTCCCGAAAGGCATTCAGTACAGTGTTTTCAAACTGGTAAAGACTCTGTTGCATCTTCTGTTCTTCAATCTCCACCCGTCTCTTGTTCTTGTTAAAATCAAAAACCGGCCCCAACAGCGTGCCACCCACCGACCAGACGCCACCATCAATGACGATCGAGCCAAGCTCAGTACTGGCCACCCCCAGAGCTCCAGTGAGTGAGATGGCTGGCCAGCGCAATGCCTCGGCAACTCCAATATTCTCTGTTTGTGCCTTAAGCCGGTATTTAGCCTGAATAATGTCCGGGCGATGCTCCAGAATATCGGCCGGCATTCCCACCGGAATATCCGGCGGCAGTTGCTGCCCGTCCGTGTTTTGTCGCGTCTTGATGGCACCGGGCAGACGACCCAGCAGTATACTGAGGATGTTTTCCGTCTTGGCAATGGAGCGCGTATAAAGAGGAATAGCACCAGCTGCGATTTCTTTCTGAACCTGGGCCTGGTTGACATCGAGTTCAGCAATAATGCCTTTATCAAAACGCTGCTGGATAATATCAAGACTCTTAATGCGGGACTTAAGGGTTTCTTCAGCAATTGCCAACCGTCTGTGAAAATCAAGCAGTTGATAGTAACCGGACACTACATCAGCAATCAAGGTCAGTTGAACAGTCTTAAACCCATATTCAGAAGCCATCAGTTCCGCCCGGGCAGCCTCGGTGGAGCGTTTAAATTTTCCCCAGAAATCAATCT
>CAYWYT010000795.1:0-1079 GCA_964462665.1 uncultured Woeseiaceae bacterium
TCTCCCTGATCTCCCATTCCGAAACTCACGGAATATTGTACTGACATGTAGCTGTCGTGCTGGCCGTAGCTTTTAGTGCTTAGGAGCAGGGAGCTGAATATCATTAAAAAAATAATCTTTTTCATATTAAATATTTTTTGATGTTCTACTTAGTTAATTTTCAGATAGGGTGATTGCTCAAATGCCTGATCAATAGCTTTGGTGACCCGTGAAGTATTATAGGCACCGGAGAGCAGTCCATTTAAAGCTCCAGTCCACATACGAGTCGGTTCAATGTAATCTTTACCATCGGCAACCAGTGTCATTAACAGGGTACCACTGGTTTGAGTTGAGTAGCCCCCACCACCATAGCCCCATCCATATCCACAATAATAAGGATAGTACCAGCACCAGTAGTTATAGTAGTAGTAGACGGTAGTATTTGTCCATACAGCCGGGAACAATACCATGTCTGCACCCTCCTCCTCCGCCGGGACTGTAATTTTTGTCCAGCCAAGATCGGCCATATTAGCATTTATTTTATTCAATATTTGCGTGTTGTAAGGCTCTTTTACAAACTCGGGTTCTTCACCTTCCTCAAGTTCTCCGGTGATCTTCACAATTTTATCGGGAATAGCATAGCGACCTTTGCTTTTAAAATCAAACTGATCGTCGTAATCGGTGTAAACTACATCGGTATCTTCGTAATATTCGGTACCCCCTGGATAACAGGAGCTCATGATAAGCGCGATGCTCAGGTAAAATAGAAACTTCTTTTTCATATGGGTAATTTTAAATAATGATTTAGTTGAATAACAATGATTTCTAGAAAAAGTTAAAAAGTATTTCAAATTTATGGAAAATAAATCAAAATCCTGCACTATTGGTGGGGACTAAGGAGTCTGCTTTTCCTTATTCTCCTTCTTTCCCCTTTGGTGCAATGGGGATTTTCACAAAAAAATAAATGGAAGAATTCTTGATAACCATATCTGGTACTTTACTTACGTTCACCAGGCCGTAATAATAACCTATTCCTGCGCTTATACTTTTAATTTCCTGCTTGAATTTATACCCAACTGCACCGTAAAGTCCCGCATCAA
>CAYWYT010000796.1:0-1078 GCA_964462665.1 uncultured Woeseiaceae bacterium
GAATCTGCAGCCAAAGACGATTCAGGAAGAAAGGAATCGTTTTCAATGTCGCCCAATTCACTTTTCCTGCCACTCTCACGCATCAATATCAGAATTTTTCTCATGACGTCTACTCCGCTTAGATCTATTCTTGGATCGGGTTCAGTATAACCTTCAATACCTGCTTGCTTAACGACCTCATAAAAGGAGTTATCAGCATTGAAATTATTAAATATAAAATTCAAACTCCCAGATAGGACAGCTTGTATTTCGGTGATCTGGTCGCCGGAAGAGATAAGATTATTGAGCGTATCAATAATGGGTAAACCAGCACCAACGTTAGTTTCAAATAAAAATGGAGCTTTATATTTTCTGGCCAGGTATTTTAAACGCTCATAGTTATTGAAATCTGATGAACAGGCAATCTTATTACAGGCGACTACGGCAATACTTTGTGTAAGACAAGCCTCATAAAAGTCAGTCACATCCTTGTTTGCGGTATTATCCACAAAAACGCTGTTTCGAAGGTTTAAATCTTTAATTCCCTTGAGGAAATCATTCATATCGGATACGCTACCTTTATTTTTCAATTGCTTTTGCCACTGATGAAGGTCTATTCCTTCTTCTTCGAAAAGCATTTTTCTTGAATTAGCTATGGCCACAACCCTCAAATTTAAATGATGTTGTTTCAGGAGGTATTCATTTTGATCCTTAATTTGATCTAATAATTTGCTTCCAACATTTCCAATACCAACGATAAAAAGGTTGATCTGTTTGATCTGATCCTCAAAAAAGGCGGCATGGAGTATGTTCAATGCCTTTTTAACGTCTTTTTTAGCTATAACAGCCGATATATTTTTTTCAGTTGATCCCTGGGCTATAGCCCTGATATTTACATTATTATTACCAAGTTCCGAAAACATTTTACCGCTAATTCCCTGGTGTGCTTTCATGTTATCACCAACCAAGGCAATAATGGCCAGTTCATTTTCAACAATTAAGGGGTTTATTTTATGTTGTAAAATTTCAAATTCGAATTCTGCATCAACAGCTTTTTTGGCTATTTCGAATTCATCAATATCTATGGCCAAACAGATAG
>CAYWYT010000797.1:0-1078 GCA_964462665.1 uncultured Woeseiaceae bacterium
GTCGATGACATGAAAGCCGCGGCGGCCCACGGAGTCGGCCACGACGAACTGATGCGGGTCCTCGCACCCGGCGGGGCACTATGCGTTCTCGTAGAGGGGCGCTGGACCAAGACAATCCAGCCACGCCCCGATGGCATGGACGATTGGACACACCCGCATCACGGCCCCGATGGAAACATGGTTTCGACCGACCGCCTGGCTCGGTTTCCGGTCGGCCTGCGATGGATCGGCAGCACGGCCAAGAGCATCAATAAGTGGACCGGCGTCCGTGGCTGGGTCCTGGCCAATGGCCGATCCTACATCGTCACGTCCAGCGAGATCGAAAACCTGGGCCTCGAGGAAAAGACCCATTACCTGGTCTGCCGCGATGCGTTCAATGGTCTGCCGCTATGGAAGATCCCGCTGGCAACCCCGGAATCCGGCGGCCGCCTGTACTGGCGGAATACCAGCCCGCTGGCCGCGGACGATCAGCGCGTCTATGTTGCCGGCAAGGGCACCGCCGTCATTGTGGATGGCGCTACCGGCAAGATCGAACACACCATCAAGACGACCCATCAAGCCGAGCGGCTGCTACTTCTGGGCAAGACGCTGGTGCTGTCGTGCTGGAAAGAGCGTGAGGAGACGAGGGCCCGGTTCGAACGCCGGGGGCTGTGGGGTCCCGACGTGAACACCGCGCACGGGGGCAGCGTGGAGGCCTATGACCGTGCCACCGGCAAGCGTCTCTGGCGGCGAGACCATCCAGCCTACTCCCTGCTCGGGGCCAACGGCGTCGCCTACCTCTTGACCCGTAACGCCAACCCGGCGACCACAAATCATGTCATTGCGGTTGATGTCCGATCCGGTAAAGAACTCTGGCGCATTGCACATACCGCGCTGGGCAAAAAGGCCGACCTGCAATTCGACCTGGCCGGCCCGGGCTTTCTCGCGGTATCGAAGCGCGGGAAAGAGTCGCTACATATCCTGGAGGCAAAGACGGGCAAGCTGCTGTGGTCCAGGAAGTATGGCTCGGTCCGGCCACCGGGCTGGAAAGATCAGACGCCGTACCGATTCATGGCGTTGGTGAACGGACAGATTTGGT
>CAYWYT010000798.1:0-1077 GCA_964462665.1 uncultured Woeseiaceae bacterium
CGTTATAAGCCTTAAGGACCGCGTTGCTTACTTCGGCTGAAATGTTGGGTTGATCACCCAGGTAAATCAATGCGGTCTCGGCCTCTTCTGGCAGCGCCTTGAATCCACAGATTACTGAAGAGAGCATTCCCTCTTCATGCTGGGTGTTGTGGCAGAATTTGACAGGTTTGCCTGCCAGTGTCTCTCTGATTTTATGGGGATCGGGCCCCAGAATCACCAGCACATGTTCAACGCTTGAGTCCAATACATGATCGACTACCGTTTCAATGATGGTTTTTTTTCCGTAAGGCAACAACATTTTCTGTGTGCCCATGCGGCGGGAGGACCCGGCCGCCAGTATGATGGCCCAGTTATTTTGCATGAGAGCTAGTTTTCCGGCTCCTGACCTCAACCAGTTGTGCCGCAATGCTAATGGCAATCTCCTCTACTGTCTTAGATCCTATGGCAATCCCAATGGGAGTGTGTAGATCTGACCACTGGTCCGGAGTGGCCCACTTATTCTCAATGAATTGTTTTTTCATGGTTGCTACTTTGTGACTACTCCCGATCATTCCAATGTAGGCAGCCTTTGAACCAATGCATGGTTTAAGTGCTTCGGCATCATGTTGGTGTCCCCTGGTGACAATCACAATATAAGTATCGAGTCCTTTCTCCACCTTCTTCATGGCTGCCCCAACCTCCTCTACCACAAAGTGGTGGGCATCCGGGATATTTACCAGGTTTGCGAACTCCTGCCTGTCATCCACTGCGGTAACTTCGAACTCGAGTCGTGCTCCCAAATGGGCTAGGACTCGCCCTACATGACCTGCCCCGGCAATTACCAGGCTAGGTTTGGGCTTCATATGTTCCAAATAGATAATCTCGGTGCTGTTCCCAACCATGGGTTCAAATGGCACTTCCATAAATCCATATCTGATGGCATGTTTTAATTGTCCTCCAATGGCTTCTTTTAGTTTCGGATCTAATTCAGGAAGCAATAGGGAGTCTGTCTCTCCCTCCATCCAGTACCTGGCAATGGATCTGCCGGACTCCTTATTTTTGTTTACCACCGTAAGCAGGAATCCTCGCTTCCGCTCC
>CAYWYT010000799.1:0-1075 GCA_964462665.1 uncultured Woeseiaceae bacterium
CGCGAGCTTGCAGAGCGCCAGTTCAGAGACCGGGACGATCGTTACCGGTAGTTCATTAGCAACAACCGGGCCCTATGTCGGGCGATTTGCACCATCCCCGACCGGCCCACTACATTTCGGCTCTCTTATTGCCGCCGTGGCGAGCTTCCTTGAAGCTCGTACGCGCGACGGTCGCTGGCTGCTGCGTATCGAGGATATCGACCCACCACGCGAGCAGCCCGGCGCAACGCAGATCATCCTTGAGGCTCTGGAGTCGTATGGCTTCGAGTGGGATGGGCCGGTTATCTATCAAAGCGACAGTCGCGGCAGCCATGACGCGGCCGTGGCTACGTTGCTGGCCGCCGCTTGCGCGTACCGCTGCGGATGTTCACGACGCGAGCTCGGCCCCGTTTACCCAGGAACTTGTCGTGCGGGCTCTCAGGCTGCTGAAACAGCGCTTAGGGTTCTCACCAATAACGAGGAAGTTTCGTTTGTTGACGGGCTTCAGGGTCTGCAATCGCAGCGACTGGAAACTGAATTCGGCGACTTCGTCGTGCTGCGCAAAGATGGCCTGATCGCGTACCAATTGGCTGTTGTGGTCGATGACTATCTGCAGGGAATCACGGACGTCGTGCGTGGCATCGACTTGATGGACTCGACGCCACGACAGATCTGGCTACAACATCTGCTCGACTACCCGACCCCGAATTACCTCCACATACCGGTAGCGATAAACGCGCTTGAGCAAAAACTCAGTAAGAGCCACGGTGCCGGTGGCATACCGCTGGCAAGCGTAGCAGCTACCCTGCACGCCGCTTTGGCCACTTTGGGTCAGAAGCCGCCGGGTGAGCTTGTTGCGGCATCCGTTGCCGAGATTTGGGCCTGGGCAATCGAGAACTGGAATGTTGCTGTGCTCAGTGGCCAAAGGCAGCTGGCAGTCGCGCAGGATCTGTAGCGGCGGCCCAGTACAAAATCGAACAAAAACCCTTGACATCAGGGCCTTAGACGCAATATCTTAATCATTGCAACGGGGATACGCTCCCCCGCCCCCTGTTGCAGCCTGAAGGAGTTAACGCTCCACGGCGGGCCTCCTGCG
>CAYWYT010000800.1:0-1072 GCA_964462665.1 uncultured Woeseiaceae bacterium
CAATGTGCGGCACGATGCCCGATGTACTGACCGTCACTTTGCGTCGCGACAGACCGTACGCGAGGTCCGACAATAACAGCTGCGTTGCCGGTACCAGATTGCGGTAATTCGCTAGCGGCTCGCCCATGCCCATAAAGACCACATTCGTGACCGCGAATTCACCATTGCTACGCCGCGGCAGCGTCTGGTTGGCATGCCAGACCTGGCCAACGATTTCTGCGGCAGTCAGGTTGCGATTAAATCCCTGGGCACCCGTCGCGCAGAAAGCACAATCGAGCGCACAACCGACCTGCGACGATATGCACAAGGTACCGCGCTCGCGCTCGGGAATAAATACGGCTTCAACAGCCTGCCCGGAACCACTCGCAAACAGCCACTTGACGGTACCGTCTGTTGAATCATGTTGTGACAGGACTTTCGGTAGCTCAAGAACTGCAGTCTCTTCGAGACCCGCTCGAAGAGACTTTGCAAGATCCGTCATTTTGTCGAAGTCAGTCACACCACGCTGGTAAACCCAACTCATGAACTGGCGGGCGTGGAACGGCTTTTGGCCCATCGCGACAAAGTGCGCTTCCAGATCGCTTTGCGGCAATCCAAGCAGGTTCTTTTTGTCGGTTTGAGTAGGCAACAAAATCAGCCTATCGCGTTCTCGGGCAAACGCCGTCGTCGCCAAAGAAAAATGCGATCTCGGTTGCCGCTGTATCTGCGCCGTCAGAGCCGTGACAAATATTTTCTTCGATACTGTCGGCGAAGTCGGCGCGAATGCTGCCTGCGTCTGCGTCTGCCGGATTCGTCGCGCCCATAATATCGCGGTGCGTACTGATTGCGTTTTCGCCCTCAAGTACCTGCGCGATAACGGGTCCCGACATCATGTAGCTGACGAGGTCTTTGTAAAAAGGCCGCTCGCTGTGGACAGCGTAAAAACCTTCTGCCTGCTCAGTGCTCAGGTGCAGCATGTGCGCCGCTACAATTTGTAGCCCGGCTTTCTCGAAACGGCTGTAAATCTCGCCGATTAGATTTTTTTGTACGCCATCTGGTTTGATGATGGAGAGCGTCTGCTCAACGGCCATGT
>CAYWYT010000801.1:0-1072 GCA_964462665.1 uncultured Woeseiaceae bacterium
TAAAAAGGGGCCTCATCATGTCGTAATTGCCTGCTGCCGCCATCGACCAGTAAGGCAGGCGGGTATTCTGCCACCAGTAAGCAGAGCCCCAGGCCCGGTAATCGGGCCCGTAATTTATACCATTATTGGGCTGAATACCATCCACATTAAAAATGGAGCCGTTAAAGCGGATGGGCATATTCCCACGTCCACCACATGCTGTGATCCAATTTTGAAGAATATATCCCCTGCCTACGATAAAGGCATCTTCTGTAGATTTGGAATTGACATATATCCAGCTTCGGTCCCAGAATTGATTCCACCATTCTGTATGAGCTGCCAGGACAGACTTTTCGGATTTACTTTTATAATCCAATGCCTGAGTTTCAACTTTTTTGATCCAATCTGATGATTTTGCTGTCTGAGCAGTTAAAGGAAATACAGAAATATCGATTGTTTTTGTTGGTTCAGACGATTGCAGTGTGGTTGGCGACTTACTTACCAATCCTTCTCCCTCAACCAGAGCACCAAAGGTCAGGTTCAGCAGGGGATCCGCAGATTCTGCCATAAACCCTTCCAGCCCTTGAACCCTGAGTGTCTCTTCCCATATTGAGTGTTCATCCTGTCTGTTCCGGTGATACCACACAATCGAATTCGTTCTACCTTTTACTACGGTATCCGGCTCAACAAAAACAGGATAAGCAAATCCTCCTCCTTCTGCTTCACGGTCAAGCAAGCCACTAAAAGATCTGTCCGCAACAGATGCTTTTGTACGTATTGTCCGCCAATGTTCAAGGACTACCTCAACGCTTGTCTCTTCAGACAAATTTCCGGCTATGCGGATAACCGGATTGTTCGCATCAACCCGGAAATGCAGGTCAACTGAAGTTTCGGGCGATTTACCCGAAGAGTTTATCTTTATAACTCCGTTTTTAAGATCCAGTTCCTGTTTAAAGGCACATCCCTTTTCAAAGGGATTCGGGTTTAACCGGACCCGCAATTTGCCCAGCTTCAGGAGCCTGACATTCTCGCTGTAGGAATCAGTTTTGCCGATATAAAACAAAAGGTCGCCTCCCTCTTCTACCCATACGTT
>CAYWYT010000802.1:0-1071 GCA_964462665.1 uncultured Woeseiaceae bacterium
GAAAAAGGACCAGATGAAAAAATTATTTGTGTTCCTGTTCATGATCCTGTTTATAGCAAGCGCAAGGATATATCCGATTTAAACCCTCATAGGTTAAAAGAAATTGAACATTTTTTTCAGGTATATAAAGACCTTGAAGAAAAAAAAGTTGATACAGGCGGATGGGGAAATGCTGAAGAAGCCATCAAGATTTACAATCAATGTGTAAAGAGATATGACGATAGCGAGCACAAGAAAAACAGAACTTTTACCATATAGATTTAGTAGGTAAAGATCTGCTAGATTATCGGACCACCAATAATCATATTGGTGGTTTTTTTTATCACCTGAGATTGTTTACTTTTAGCACCTCAAAAATCAAATCACTCATAAAAAATTAATAATTGAAATGGAATTAATCGTAAATTATTTACCGTTATTTGGAGTTGTTGCTCTGGTATTTGTATTCATTAAAAATGCATGGGTAACTAAACAGGAAGCAGGGGACGCTAAGATGTCCAGAATTGCAAAAAGTATTGCTGATGGGGCAATGTCCTTCTTAAAAGCTGAGTATAAAGTTCTCGCGATCTTTGTAGTAGCTGTTGCGATTTTACTATATTTTAAAGGAGCTTATGAAACCGGATCACACGGTATGGTGGCCTTTTCATTTGTTATAGGTGCTATCTGTTCTGCTTTGGCAGGATTTATTGGTATGAAGGTTGCTACCAAAGCAAATGTAAGAACGACCCAAGCGGCCAAGACTTCTTTGGGAAAGGCTCTTGAAGTTGCTTTTGCTGGTGGTGCAGTAATGGGACTTGGGGTTGTAGGTTTAGGTGTTTTAGGACTCAGTAGTTTATTTATGTTATATCAATCGATGTGGCCTGGAGAAGAAAACATTCCAATGGTGCTTAATGTGCTTTCTGGATTTTCTTTAGGAGCGTCATCCATTGCCTTATTTGCAAGAGTAGGTGGAGGGATCTATACCAAGGCTGCTGATGTTGGAGCCGACCTGGTAGGTAAAGTTGAAGCAGGAATTCCAGAGGATCACCCTTTAAACCCTGCAACTATTGCTGATAACGTTGGTGATAATGT
>CAYWYT010000803.1:0-1067 GCA_964462665.1 uncultured Woeseiaceae bacterium
TATTTTGCAATATGAGACTTTATAAGAGATTAATTGTAGCGGAGGATTCGGAACTTACTATTTCTTTCATAAACAAATGCTAAATCAACCAATTGTTGATAAAAATTGGGAGGGGTCTTCCTTGTGAAAGCTTTGAATTAACTATTTTTAACCCTTTAAATACTTCCCAAAAGAAAAGCCGCATGTATTTGATTTTTGACACTGAAACCACAGGTTTACCAAAGAAATGGAATGCTCCTATCACTGATACAAACAACTGGCCAAGATGCGTGCAGATTGCATGGCAATTGCATGATGAGCTCGGAAAGTTAGTAGAGCATCAGGATTTTTTGATTAGACCGGAAGGTTTTAATATTCCTTATGATGCAGAGCAGATACATGGAATTTCAACTGAGTTGGCTACTCAAGATGGGCATGAACTCCAAGAAGTGCTTGATTTGTTCAATGAAGCCTTGGGTAAAACCAAATTTGTAGTGGGTCAGAATGTAAAATTTGATCTGAATATTATGGGTTGCGAGTTTCATAGAATGGGAACCGAATCTCAATTGAGTGAGATTCAGGTCTTGGACACTTGTACAGAAAAGACGGCATTAATGTGTCAGATTCCAGGAGGGCGTTATGGTAAATTTAAACTGCCTACCCTTACTGAACTTCATGAGGAATTATTTAAAGAACCGTTTAATGAAGCACATAATGCAACTGCCGACGTGGAGGCAACCACAAGGTGTTTTCTCGAACTGATAAGGTTAGGTCATTTTTCTCAAGAAGAATTAGAGGTAGATTCATCGTATTTTGTTGATTTTACGTCTAATAATAAAGATGTGTTTTTACCCTACGGTCTTAAACACAAAAACTTGAAAAAGGAAAGTGAAAAACTTAAAAATAGAGCGCAAGAGTCAATAAATAAGATACAAAAAGGAAGCCAGGTAGATCAGGAAATACTTCAAAGCGCAGCATTTTCTCATCTACATAATCATTCGCAATATTCAATTCTTCAATCCACATCAAATATAGCCCAGCTGGTCAAAGCTGCTATCTCTGCAAAAATGCCCGCTGTAGCCTTAACG
>CAYWYT010000804.1:0-1066 GCA_964462665.1 uncultured Woeseiaceae bacterium
CTACAGTAGAAGGAAAGCCAATTGAAGAACTTATGCCGCCGGAAAAATTCCCAAAGGTTTACAGGATATTTTTATGGTGCAGGGACAGGGACTGTTTCCAACACCAACTGAGATAACATTTGACTGCAGTTGTCCGGACTGGGCTTCCATGTGTAAACATGTTGCTGCCACGCTGTATAGTGTGGGTGCTCGTCTTGACGAAGATCCCGCTCTTTTTTTCACATTACGACAGGCTGCGATCAATGATCTGGTCAGCCAGGCAGTGCAGAATAAGACCTCATCAATACTAAAAAAAGCTACAACTGGAAGCAGCAAGATTATTGCTGACGATAAACTCTCTGATCTGTTCGGTCTCGATATGGATGATCTTGGCTCTGTCAAACCTGCCCCCAAAAAGAAAGGAAAAAAACATAACAGAAAAGTAGCGACCCAAGACAACTTACAGAGCCATCCAACTGCCATTGCTCTGGTTGCACATTGCCTTGGTAAGAGCCCACATGGCCTCAGCATTAAGGAGTTGCAGGAGAATACTGGCTTTCCGGCAAGAAAATTATATGGTATACTGTATCGTCTGAAACAGCAGGGTAGGGTAAAAAATCCTACATGTGGTTTCTATAAAAAGATCCTCTCTGAACAGCCATAACAATTCGTTTGCTTCATAAGGCAAGAGTAGTTTAAACGCGTTTTAAAGGCAAATTAAACGTGCCATAGAACATAATGGCAGGCATGCGAGATATCCTCATTCATCAATATTTTGGCGTTAAACCTGAAATCGTGTGGAAAACCATCAGTGCTGATGTCCCGGAAATATTACCACTTTTTCAAAAAATACTTGCGAATAAACATGTAGAGCATGACTGATTATTGCAGTGGCTTTGGTGTAAATTTTATCTTGCTACTTCATCTTATCCTTTCTTTTATATTCCAACCTATTACGTCAGAAACTAAAAGATCAACCCGAGTCCCCTAAGTAAAGAGTTCTGAATTTGGATATTCTGTCAGCAATCTTGAAAAATAGGATAATGGTAAAGATAAATATACTAAAACAATACGATTGCTGCTTCAA
>CAYWYT010000805.1:0-1064 GCA_964462665.1 uncultured Woeseiaceae bacterium
TAAGATCCCTGAACTCAATTTATTGGACTGCAACATTGAAACCGTATCGTTTTCGAATCCAATAGATTCATCTGATATGTGCCCCGAATATTGGATAAAAATTGCGGAGATCATTGAAGAGAGGTATAAAGAGATTGATGGATTTGTTGTGCTCACCGGCACTGACACCATGTCTTATACCGCATCGGTTATGAGTTTTATGCTTGAAAATTTGAATAAACCTGTTATTTTCACAGGCTCTCAACTTCCAATAGGAGACCTTAGAACAGACGCCAAGGAAAATCTTATTACAGCCATTCAGGTAGCAGCAACCCAAGAAAATGGTATGGGAAAAATAAGAGAGGTAGGGCTTTATTTCGAATATAAATTATATAGGGCGAATAGGACTTCAAAAGTAAGCGCAGAGCAGTTCGAGGCCTTTGAATCACCTAATTATCCTCATTTAGGAATAAGTGGCGTGCATTTGATTTTTAACGATCAATGGATTAATAAAGTTGATAGCAAAAAAAACCTTGTGCTTAGAAAGAATTTTGATTCAAATGTAGTAATTCTTAAGATGTTCCCTGGAATCAGGCAGGAAATAGTGGAATATATCCTTAATTTCCCAGAACTTGACGGGGTGGTTTTGGAAACTTACGGAGCCGGTAATGCGCCGACCTCCGCATGGTTTATAAATATTTTAAAAGCCGTATTAGAAAGAGAAGTACCCGTTATAAATGTGACACAATGTATTGGAGGAAGTGTGTTAATGGGTCATTATGAAAGTAGTATCCAATTAAAACAGATTGGAATTATCAACGGGAAAGATATAACCACTGAGTCAGCTCTTGCCAAAATTAAATATTTATTGGGCATTAATACCTTATATGAAGATTTCAAAATTAAATTCGAAAATTCATTAAGAGGAGAAATGAGCTAGTTTTAGTCTAAATGTTTTTAGAATTAAATTATTTTTTGTTACTTGCCGTTCATAGAAAATTTTGACATTTTGGAGAGGTGGCCGAGTGGCTGAAGGCGCACGCTTGGAAAGCGTGTTTATGAGAAATTGTAACAAGGGTTCGAAT
>CAYWYT010000806.1:0-1061 GCA_964462665.1 uncultured Woeseiaceae bacterium
GAAGTAGCCAGCGTCGAGCAAACGACGCTCGACGAACGCGCGGCTGCGCGGACCCCGGTATCCATTGATCGTTTTTTTGCATTCGATCAGGAGATAGCCGGAGTCGAGATCAATCTGTGGAAGGAAATGCGCACTGCGCGCACGTCGCATCGTCTTGGCTTTGGCCTGGAATACCGCGAACGAGAGACCGAAGAATATCGCGATGGTTTGTCGACCAATCTGGACACGGGCGAGCAGACCAAGAATCTGCTGGGCGAAGAATTCCCACTGCGCGATTTTCCGATTTCGACGACTCGCGAAACAGCTGCCTATATTGAAGACACAATGTCGGTTGGCGACTGGACGCTAATCGCCGCTCTTCGCGCCGATCAATTTGACCTGTCACCGAGCCAGGACCCGATGTATCTCGAGGATTATCCGTTCGCAGAACTCGTGTCGATCGACGAGTCCGAGGTGTCACCAAAATTCGGCGCGATCTACCACGCGACGGCGGCAGTGGATATCTATGCGCAGTACTCACACGGTTTTCGAGCGCCACCCTACGCTGACGCAAATATTGGCCTGGACATTCCTTTCTTCAACTACCGAGCCATCCCCAACCCGGATCTGAAGTCTGAATCATCCGATGGCATTGACCTCGGTCTGCGATGGTCAGGTGATCGCTCCTCGGCACGACTGTCTGTATTCAAAACGCGTTACGAAGACTTCATTGAGTCGAAAGTGCGTCTCGGCATAGACCCTGTAAGCGGACGAGTGTTGTTTCAATCGCAAAACCTGCGCGCTACAGAAATCGAAGGTATTGAAGCTGCATTTTCCACACAACTTAGCGGGGCGATGAACGCGTTTACCGTGGACGCGTCTGCGTACTACGCGAACGGTGAGAACAAGGACAATGGCGAGGCACTGAATTCAGTTGGCCCTGCGCAAGCGGTACTGGGCCTGGCCTGGAATTCCGAGAATGCGCGCCGCCAGCTACGGCTGAAAACGACGTTAACCGACGACTGGTCCGATCGCGACGAAACCGCTGGTGAATTGTTCAAGCCTGCCGGTCATGTCGTCTT
>CAYWYT010000807.1:0-1061 GCA_964462665.1 uncultured Woeseiaceae bacterium
ATGCTGCCATCGCTGAGGGCAACCAGTACACTCCCCGATCCGTTGAGCCATTCCAAGGCTTTGATGGAATTTCTCAGGTTGGGATAGATATTGTATGACAGTGCTATCAGCTTTTTCGTGGCATCGTAAAGCCCTGAATAGATGTCTCGATCAAAAGCCTCCTCCGCATGTTCCTTATGTAGCAAGTACGATTGGTAGGCAAGTAATCCCTGTAATTCCGGCTTTTTTGTGATCCCAAGGCTAAGGTAGGCTGCATCTCTGGCGATGTCGACAATAATTTCACTCTCCCTGCTCAAGGTAGAAACTGGATCGGCCGCTTGATTTTCGCTCTCTACTGGCTCAGGAATCTCCTCTGCAGGCAGAGTAGTGATCTCCTCCTGGTCATATAGAACCTGTTCTTCAAACTGCTGATCAAGCGCTTCAGTTTCCACATTGTCCTGTGCTTGCTGTGCACCTTCCTCGGCGACAGCCTCCTGCCGATCATCAGCTATGGGGAGCTGCGTCACTGGCTGTTCCACCGGCTGGGCGTCTTGCGGCTCCTGAGAAAGTCCCTGGATCTGCTGATCTGTTTCAACAGGTCTGTTCCGGGATATAAAAATAACCAGGACTACAGCTGCAGCAATCACAATGGTTCCAAATACTATGGAACGGTTCAGAATCTGTTTCCTGCGCTGCAGAATAATTTTCCGTTTCTCTGCCCAGATATACTCCTCCTCACTGGTATTCAGAAAAACCATGGCCCGTTCAAAGGCAGGATTGAACTGTATCCCCCAGGCAGGGCTTGGATTCTGTAATTTTTTCCAATCAATGGCCTTCTGCAATTCAGCTGCTTCCAGCAGAACTCCTTTACCCTGCTGATAAAGAGCCGAAGCTTTTGAGAGTTTCAGGTACATCCGGATGGATTCATATTCTTCATTCACCCATTCGCGCAGACGATCCCAAATATTGATCAGTGATTCGTGGGATAATTCTATCCTGCTTTCAGATGAAAGTGGTGCCGAGTGTTGGTATCCAAGGAAGGGGTGCCCTGCTTTATCAAAGATTTCCACCACTTCAATAAC
>CAYWYT010000808.1:0-1059 GCA_964462665.1 uncultured Woeseiaceae bacterium
CTTTCACCGACAATATCATCTACTTCCAGAGCAAAAGCATTACAGATGTGGTTCGCGTACTCTGGCAGGAGGGATCCATTCAAATGATTTTCGTAGGATTTCTAATCTTCCTCTTTAGCATCATATTTCCAGCGGCCAAACTGATCTCTTCCCTTCTCTTTTCACGTGCCGGTGAATCCATAAAATCCAACAAAATAATCAGGTTTTTTGTATTCAAGTCGGGCAAGTGGTCCATGGCCGATGTGATGGTGGTGGCCATCTTTATGGCTTATGTGGGATTTAATGGCATCGTCGGTGGGGAACTCCACAGACTGAGCGAAACAGCCGATCCTGTAGAGATCTTTACCACCAATGGCACCCGGCTTCTGGGAGGGTTCTACCTGTTTCTCTGTTTCTGTATCTCCAGCCTCTTCCTGTCCGAACTTCTATCCAAACCAATTAAAAAAAATAATGAGTCTTAATCAGGTAGCCATTCTCGATACAGGATACGACTCCTACACCTATGAGGAGGACCTATTTGCCCAACAAGGATTTGAATTGATCATATATGAAGGTGATCCCAGAAATAAAAAGGCCAAATATGAGTTTGCCCAAAATGCCTCGGGCATCCTGGTCAGAGAGCTATTGATTGATAAAGAAGCTTTGGGGAGGATGCCCCACATAAAGGCCATCGTCCGGTATGGAGTAGGTTATGACAACATTGACCTGGATACCACCAGAGAAAAAAGCATTCGGGTTGCCAACGTACAGGGATATGCCAATCATTCTGTCTCAGACCATGCCCTGGCCCTTTTACTGGCATGCACCAGAGATTTGGAGGGGAGCCGTAAAGGAACCTTTAGCAAACCCTCCAGGAAAGATGTGCTGGAGCTACATGACAAGACCATAGGCATTGTGGGCATTGGACAGATCGGAAGCCAGTTCTCATTAAAAGTTTCTCCTCTGTTTAACAGGGTTCTTGCCCATGATCCATACAAAACAGAGGATTACATGGCAAAATACAAGGCTGAAAAGGTGGAGCTCCCCACCCTGTTCAATGAATGTTCAGTAATCAGTCTG
>CAYWYT010000809.1:0-1058 GCA_964462665.1 uncultured Woeseiaceae bacterium
AGAACCAGACGGCTGTCTGTATCTCTGGCCAGCATGGTCGCCAGGCTGGTTTTGCCAGCCCCGATGTTCCCTTCTATGACTATGTATTTGTATTTCAATGAATTGTAAAAAAGAGTATTCCGAGTATTAAAATTTAGGGGTGTAATCCATGTTTTTATAGATGAAGGACCATACATCTGAATATTCCTGAATGATCATATCGGTAGGTTTCCCCGCCCCGTGGCCGGCATCTGTATTGATTCGGATCATAACAGGGTTTTGCCCTGCGTACTTCTCCTGAAGAGTTGCAATATATTTAAAAGAGTGAGCTGGTACCACCCTGTCGTCATGATCTCCTGTGGTGACAAGTACAGCTGGATAATCCTTCTCGGCAGAGATGTTATGAAGTGGTGAATACCCCAGAAGGTATTTAAACTCCTCGGGATCCTCGGAAGAACCATAATCTACGGTCCAGTATCGGCCAACGGTAAATTTATGAAAGCGGAGCATATCCATAACACCCACCATGGGGATGGCCGCTGCAAAAAGTTCGGGGCGCTGGTTGATTACCGCACCAATAAGAAGTCCACCATTGGATCCCCCATATATGGCCAGGCGCTCACTGGAAGTATACTTCTCATCAATCAGATATTCAGCAGCAGCAATAAAGTCGTCGAACACATTTTGTTTCTGAAAAACCGTGCCAGACTTGTGCCATGTTTCACCATACTCTCCACCACCTCTGATATTGGCCAGGGCAAAAACACCCCCCTGTTCCATCCAGACAGCCCGAGTGGTACTGAAATATGGTGTCTCAGAGATGTTGAATCCGCCATAACCATATAACAGTGTAGGGTTGGTTCCATCCAGTTCCAGGCCTTTTTTATGTACAATGAACATGGGAATGGTGGTTCCGTCCTTACTGGGATAGAACACCTGTTTGGTCTCGTAGGCTCCGGCATCGAAGTCAACCTCAGGGGTGTAGAATAGCTCGGAAATATTTTCTTTAATATTGTATTTAAAGGTGGTGGTGGGATAGTTGAAAGAGGTGAAACTATAGAAGGCCGTATTGTCTTTCA
>CAYWYT010000810.1:0-1057 GCA_964462665.1 uncultured Woeseiaceae bacterium
GGGTGTCAAAGTCGTTGGTTATGAGGAAGGCTGGTTTTTCATGTCCGTTACCGCGGACAATTACCTGTCTTAATTCACCTTCATAGCCTCGAAGATGGGTGTGTGATTCGTGTATTTGCGGGTTTGGAAATTTTCGTTTGCCGTGGCGAATATGTATTCGTCTCCAGCCGCTTAGATTCTTCACCTCATCAATTTGCTTTTTGCCTCGACGACGCAAAGTGATAAATTTGATTTCTTTGAAATTCAGCTCTGACAATTTACTATAGTTTGTAAACTTGGAGTCGAAAATAAGAGTAGGCTGCACACCCAGCTGGATACCTTGCCAGAAAGAAAGGAAAGACAAGACTTGATCATCCGCCTCGCTACGTTGGATGTCGGATGCGGTATACACCAATAACTTTGAATCAGCGTCTTGGGCAAACAGGCAGAGGGCGCCCTTCATCACTTTTCCACGGGCACCTGCCCAATGTTTCTCGAGTACTGATTCGTCACCATAGTGTGGAGCTGTATGAAAATCCAGATTGATGATTTTTTTCTCGTAAAGACCGAGCCTGGTGGCCTGTCGTACAAACGATCGCTGGAGGTTTAACAGATGTGCTTCATCAAGCGAGTATGAATAAGTGGACAATGTCGTGCATTTTGGGATGATATTAAGCCCGGCAAAGAGACCGATTCCTGGGTCGAAAACATGGTCTCCTACGTGTGAATGTCGCTCCGTTCCAAGTAGTTTCAAAGCCAGAAATGAAAGCAGGTAATTTTTGGCAGGGAGCACTTTGCTGCCTGGCAAGTCTGTATCCTTGATAATTTTATCAAAGTTGAGTTGGGCGAGAAATGGAGAGAACAAAAAGACACCCGCGCCTGCACAATCAAACTTTTGCCCTTCAAGGTGCTCAAGTGAAACAAGCTCTGAACGAACTGGAATTTCAGCGCCTTTGACAGTGAAACCAGTTTTTTGTCGAGTACGTCGCGGGAGTTTTGAAAACCCCTCTTCAGCCAGCACACGTTCAACAGTTCGTACTGAAATTTCAATACCGTCTTCAGATAGAAGCTCGGTTAT
>CAYWYT010000811.1:0-1055 GCA_964462665.1 uncultured Woeseiaceae bacterium
CTGAATAGCAAATTTAACAGCGCGACTTAGAAGGTTTTTTTTGCTTTTTTTTTGAATTTTCAGACTTGGTATTGCCCTTTTTCACCCGATCCACAAATCATTTTATCAGCCAAAAAAATGCTATTAGTTGTTTGCAAGTCACCTTCTGTCAACATACTTTCCTATAGTTGGATTTAATTTTTACTTTAGCTGACCAAGATCAAACCTAAAAATATTCTTATGCCTTTACTTATAGTTATTCTGGGAATCATTTTACTTTTCCTACTCATTGCAGTATTCAAACTGAATGCCTTTATTTCCTTTATCATCGTTTGTTTGCTGGTAGGCATCTTTCAGGGTATGCCTCTGGAAACCATTGTCCCTTCGATACAAAAAGGTATCGGCAGCACTTTGGGGTTTTTGGTCCTTATCCTTGGGCTTGGAGCCATGTTAGGCAAACTTGTGGCAGATAGTGGTGCTGCCCAGCGTATTACCTCTAAACTTGTTGATAGTTTTGGCGTAAAATATATTCAATGGGCGGTTGTAATTGCTGGTTTTATTGTTGGAATACCGATGTTTTACACCGTTGGCTTTGTTATTCTTATCCCCTTGGTATTTACAGTAGCCGCGGCTACCAACTTACCGCTTATTTACGTTGGACTTCCAATGTTGGCTTCACTTTCGGTAACACACGGTTTTTTACCTCCCCACCCGGCTCCTACAGCCATTGCGGGGATGTTTAACGCAAGTATTGGCAAAACCTTGATGTATGGCATCATAGTAGCCATACCTGCCATAATCATCGCCGGACCATTGTTCTCAAGGACGATTAAAAACATAAAAGCGACCCCCCTGCCAGAATTCTACAACCCGGTGCTATTAAAAGACGAGGAAATGCCAAAAATGGGTGTCAGCGTTTTTACAGCGCTGCTACCTGTTATTTTGATTGGCTTCTCTACCTTGCTTGATTATTTTCTTCCTCTAAATTTTCCTTTTAGAAGCTTATTAGTCTTTATAGGTAATCCGGCAATGGCCATGCTTATTTCAGTTTTGGTCGCTATTTACACTTTAGGCCT
>CAYWYT010000812.1:0-1054 GCA_964462665.1 uncultured Woeseiaceae bacterium
TTTTGGTAAAAATTTCCACTGATTGTTTTTCCGGGTTTAAAATACTCTTTCAACAAATTTTTATTTCTTGACGGGTTGACCCCAGGTATAACAATTCCTGCATATTCATCAACTATTTTTTGAGAAATTACCTGCCCGATATTGTTCTCTGAAATACCATGAATGATCCAGTCTGCAGTCATTTTTCCAATGATGTCATTTTTAGGATCTCCAGTATTGTTGCCAAAGATTTCTACCGCGATTTTATCAGAGACATCCAATTCTTGAATTTGAACAGAGCCTATGAAATTATTGTAGATAATCACCATCACGATCCCGGTAAAAGCGATACTAAGTACAGATAAAACAGAGAAATAGGCCTTTTGAAATTTGCTTTTTTCGTATTTCCCAGGAACTTCCTGGCCATTTTTATTCATCTTTAATTTACGTGATTCATGTTTCACGAGATTAAATCGCCAAACGAGATAAACGTTAATCGGAAAACCGAGCAAAAGAATGATTAGCAATATGGTGACGGATTCCATTGGCAGACCCAATGGTTCCCATATTGTTGAGAATACCTGGATAATAACCCAGCTAGTTACAACATATAATGACAGTTTTTTAAAGACTTCTTTTTGATTGCATTCTTTTAAAAACTTTTTAAATTTCATATTGTTATGTTTTCATTTTTTGACTATATCTTGAATACCTGTCCCGCTGGAAGCGGGATTGCCAGCAACAATATTTTTACCCAGCGCTATGCTGGCACTTCGCTCAAAAAATCTACCAGACATTTTCTCTTCGCTCAGTCCTGTAAAGAATGGGATCATTTAGTTTGGTTGTTGCACCTTAAATATAGGTAAAATGTAGATGAATAGGATATTTGGAATCATACAATGGTTTTAAAACATGATATTAAGGATTGTATGTGGGTTTCACGAGCCCCGTTCAAACCGTAACTTTTATTAAGGACTAAGCCCGCCCGCCGTCGAGGCAGGTTTTAAGTATTAAGTATATCTTTTCAAAAAAAAAGATTTATTTAGTAAACTTTAAACTCGAAACTTTACAAACC
>CAYWYT010000813.1:0-1054 GCA_964462665.1 uncultured Woeseiaceae bacterium
TTGCCGGCATCAGCATTTCTACCGCTCACGTTCTTCCAGATGCAATTTTCCCCGATGTTTTAGAATGGGAAGAACTCCGCACTCGAAATCGACACGAAGGTGTATATTATGGGATTAAGAATTTTTCAAGGAAATTATCAGGCGCAGTTACAATATTCCTGGTCTTGCAGCTCCTGGGATGGTTTGGATACCAATCCCCTCCCCAGGGAGCGACTGTTTTCCAACAGAGTGATGCCACAATTATGGTGATACGTATACTCACCGGACCATTTGGTGCTCTTCTCTTATTTAGTTCAATAATAATCGCCTGGTTCTATCCCTTGACTCGGGAGAAACATGCCCGTATTCGGTCACTATTAGCCAGAAGGATAAAAAGTCATAGTAATTTTCATATTCATCAATATTTATAAGGAGATATCATGTCTGATCCGTTAACTAAAAAACCTAGAAACCGCGAACATATTGCCTGGTATATGTATGATTTTGGCAATTCAGCATATGCTTCTGTAATCCTGTTAGCTGTCTATTCAGCCTATTTCAAGGGTACTGTTGTTGGCGGAGCAGAAGGATCCAGATACTGGGGCATAGCTGTAGGCATTGCGATGTTATTAGTTGCAATCATTTCGCCGATCCTGGGTGCCATCGCTGATTTTACGGCATCTAAGAAACGTTTCTTATTTATTTTTTCAGCAATCACTTGGGTTTTCACCGCACTGCTCTTTTTTGTGGAAAAAGGCGATATCCTGATTGGTATGGTTTTCTTTATCATTGCCGAGTTCGGTTACCGGTCCGGGCAGGTTTTCTACAATTCGCTGCTTCCAGAAATCGCAGAGCCCGAAGATATGGGTCGTGTTTCTGGAAACGGATGGGCCATTGGATCCTTAGGTGGTATCCTGATCCTGCTCATCCTCCTTCCCCTCATCGTAATTTTGGAAGGAACCTTTATCGTTCGCCTCTCCCTTGTTTTTACATCCCTTTATTTTGCCGCGTCTGCGATCCCTGCCTGGTTATGGATAAAAGAGAAAGCAGTTGCAAAAGAGCTTCCTGAAGGAGA
>CAYWYT010000814.1:0-1053 GCA_964462665.1 uncultured Woeseiaceae bacterium
CATAAAAACTTTAAGCAATTGGCTTTATAAACTGTTTTCATAGTATTTATTTAATTAAACGATAACGTTAAAAAAATAATGACTAAACAGGGAGAAGATTTATATCATTATAACAAACAGATAACAGAAAAAAACTTGATAAATTGTGCTGAGATATATTTTTTTAGTCTTTAAATGAGTCTTAAGCCCCTAGTTCACAGAACAACTTTAGTAACAAATCAAAATTAAAGGGCAATTTTCAAATATGTTTAGCAAAGGGCAAAAAAATCAGTACTTACGCTTCTACATGCTATAAAATTCATTATTTTTGCATCCTAACAATTACAAAACTGACATAAATGAAAACATTGAGTATTAAAAAATTTCAAGCCATAACCTTAATTTTAATGGTTAGTGCTTCAATAAATTTAAGCGCCCAAATTGGGGGCTGGAAAGCTGATTTGATAGAAGATTCTGAAAAAGCTTTGGCAGCCATGATCGAAAAATCGCCAAAACTTCAATCCTTTAAAGATAAATCTTATGGTTATGCCGTATTCCCAAAAATTACCAAAGGAGCAATAGGAATAGGTGGCGCAGGTGGTAAAGGAATCGTTTATCAAGATCATGTGCCTTCAGGTCAGTCAGGGATGAGTCAGGCCACAATTGGTTTTCAATTGGGAGGTCAACAATATTCAGAAGTGATATTTTTTGAGAACAAAGATGCTTATGATAATTTTACCAATGAAAAGGTGAAATTTGACGGACAAGCCTCTGCGGTTGCGATAGCGTCCGGTGCCTCGGCAGATGTGGCTTTTAAAGGAGGAATGGCTGTATTTACCATGGCCAAAGGTGGTTTAATGTTTGAAGCTTCTATAGGTGGTCAGCATTTTACATTTAAACCTAAAGAATAAATAAGCGCTTTTAAATAATTAAAAAATAAGGATTTAACTATTTGTTAAATCCTTTTTTTTGTCCAGTTATCAAAAATAGAAAGTACAATATACAGGATGATAGTCAAAGGAATCGCCACCGTTTTTAAGCTGATCAAGAGGCCTATAGTTGCTAAAAGAAACA
>CAYWYT010000815.1:0-1050 GCA_964462665.1 uncultured Woeseiaceae bacterium
TATCCAATTTGGCTCTACCTTACGGTTTGGAAAAAAAATCTGCGTTTATCTTGATGTAGCTTTTTTCTTCTTCAGGTACTTCGTCAATATGCCTGATGGCATCCACCGGACAGATTGTCTCGCATAATGCGCATGCGATGCACTCTACCGGGTCGATGTAAAACATCGTTTCGCCCTCATGAATACAATCAACCGGGCAAACATCAACGCAGGTACCGTCTTTAATGCCGACACAAGGCGACATGATGACGAAAGTCACTTAACGGCCTTTCCAGTCCGGCTCGCGTTTCTCGCGGAATGCGCGCGGACCTTCGTCCGCGTCTTCGGACGCAAGCGCTGCGACCAACGACGGTAGACGTTTGGATTGCGCCTCATCGATCGAAAGATCACTGGTCTCTTTGACACACTCTTTGATTGCCTTGACCGACAGCGGCGCGCACTTGAGTATCTGTGCGATCCATCGATCGACGGCCTCATCAAGATCATCGGCGGCAACAACTTCGTTTACCAGACCATGCGTTTCGGCTTCCTGAGCGGAGATTCTATTGCCGGTCAGGAGCATGCCCATCGCGATTTTCTGCGGAATCATTCTTGGCAGGACAATCATGCCGCCGTCGAGAGGCATGCGTCCGACTCGTGCCTCAGGCAGGCCGAAAGATGCGTGTTCCGCGGCAACAACGATGTCGCAACCCAATACCAACTCGAAACCACCACCGACAGCCAGACCGTTCACGCGAGCGATAACCGGCACATGCAGCGACTTCCTAAGCGTTAGTCCGCCGAAACCACCAGGGCGTGCATCTGCCCAGTATTCGAGTCCGGACTTGCTGGCGGCGCCCTGTTTCATATCCGCGCCGGCACAGAATGCTTTTTCACCGCTACCCGTTAGGACGACCACGCGCACATCGTTGTCGCCTTCGATTCGCTGCCAGATCGCTTCCAGCTCATCGGCTGTCGCATCGTCAACCGCATTCATCCTGTCGGCGCGATCTATAGTGACGCGCGCGACGTGATCCTGCAGTGAAAAATTAACGGGCATCAGGCGCTGGC
>CAYWYT010000816.1:0-1047 GCA_964462665.1 uncultured Woeseiaceae bacterium
CCCCATCTGTAAACCCAGCTTCAGCAACATCAAAACAACCATCGTCATCTGAATCCAATTCTAATGAATCTCTGATACCATCACTGTCTGAATCTATAAAGACATCTGGAAGGCCGTCACCCGTTGTATCCTGGTCGCCTTCATCTATATCTGTTATTCCATCATTATCATCATCCTCATCTACAATATCATAAACCAAATCATTATCAGTATCATCAGGTGTGATATAGGTAACTTCATCAGAAGTGGTCGTAGGATCACAGACAAATGCAATATTATTTACGACAACTCTGTATCTGTAAGTAAGCTTAGTTAGGTCTCCAATGGCATTAGCAACAACCAAATCAGCCGTACCAGTACCACTGTAATCGCCAACGTCTGTCAAGGCAACCCAAGTAGTTCCGCCATCTGTACTTTCTTGCCATTCATAAGTATCGGCTACAGCAACTGTTGAGAAGGTTGTGTTACCAAAAATAAATAGCTGATCTATAGGTTGAGTCGTTATCGTTGCAGCTAAACCTGCTTCCTGGAAATCATAAGTG
Organism: uncultured Woeseiaceae bacterium; assembly: GCA_964462665.1. Taxonomy (GTDB): domain Bacteria; phylum Pseudomonadota; class Gammaproteobacteria; order Steroidobacterales; family Woeseiaceae; genus UBA1847. The sequence continues at coordinate 543 of CAYWYT010000816.1, forward strand.
CCATTTACATCTAAATCATTAGGTATCGTATAGCCGTCGCCAATTGGCCCAAGTGCATCATTGGTAATTAATCCGTTCGCATCTACAACCACAGGTGATGTGCCTAAAATTCCGTCATCATCCCCATCTGTAAACCCAGCTTCAGCAACATCAAAACAACCATCGTCATCTGAATCTAATTCTAGCATATCGTCAATACCATTTGAGTTTGTATCACCAACTTCATCCGTATTTAATATTCCATCATTATCGGCGTCATCATCGTTAATGTCAGGAACACCATCGCCATCTGTATCTAAATCGATTACTAAAGGATAATCTTCAACTTCACCATTACTTACAACACCACCTGGTTGATTAGAAGCAATGACGTCTTGTGTAATTCTAAATCTTGCAAAAGATGCACCAACACTTATATCAACTCCATTTGAAATCAAATTTGACCAATTTAATGTTACAACACCTGCTCCTCCATTTGGAACAACAATTGAAGTAAATTCGTCTG
>CAYWYT010000817.1:0-1046 GCA_964462665.1 uncultured Woeseiaceae bacterium
AATTCGATATTTGCTTTCACAATACTGTCAGGGCTGCGCTCGCTAATTCCGGCAAATAGTCCGAACTCCCAGCGCAGCTTCTTGCCCTCGGAGACGCGAAATAGTCCGCCGATCGCTGGCCCGACGGCGGTAGTGTCCTGACCTACGTGCAATTCGAGAGCAGGCTCAAACGACTCCTTCAGGCGATAACGCACTTGCATATGCAAGGTCGACTCAAGCTCGCTCTGAATCGTATCGCCCCATTCGTAAATAATTCCGAAATTGGCAGTGACCGTCGTTTTGCCGAAGTCGCGCGATGCCAGAAGTTGCGCCGACACCTCCCAGATCTTTTCATCTACCTCACGCTCCACCTCGAACAACAAACCCCAGTCAACCGCGTACTCTCCCTGTTCAGTCAGCTGCCACTTTGCTTCTGCTTCATAGGCGTTAATAGAAAGACTATCGCTCGTGCTCTTTTGCGCGATGGCATACAGTTCAACGAACCACCGATCCGACAGTGAACGACCGAAGCCGACGAAGTGTTTTTGCAGGTCCGGATTCGGATCATCGTCTTGGTAGATGAACCGCCATTCGATTTCTGTTTCCAGTTCCTCGACGTAGGGGTCGTAGATCTTGTCGACCACGATTCCGTCCGCCGCCGCAGCGCCGGGAAGCAACAGGATCAGGGCGGGAACAACCGCCGTCGTATATTTCCTTAATGCGACCGGCGCGACGTTCACTCAGAGTCGTCCTCAGCAATTCGACAATAGAGCCTTCCGGCAAAAAAGGCGCCAACGACGATTAGCATACTGCCCGCGTGCACAAGTACTTCGATCGCCGCGGGGGACGCCTCATATCCGATCAGGGCATACAACAATTGGCCTGCCAGCGATTGCTCCGAGAGAATATGGGATGTGTCCCAAATCGCGCCGGCCGCGGAGATCCAGTCGGCCTGAATTAGAAGCCGTGTGGCTTGTGAAGATATACCTGCGGCGATCAAGGCGAGGAGAATGACCGACGTGGCCGGCGCTCGTCGTATCGGTTGTGCCAGCAACAAGTAGTAAATC
>CAYWYT010000818.1:0-1044 GCA_964462665.1 uncultured Woeseiaceae bacterium
AGCCCTTCCTAATGAAGAATCCAATCCAAAAGGTTCTAAAATAGGAGCCATTATAGCTGCCGTAGTTATTATTGAAACTGTAGAAGATCCTTGAGCCGACTTTAAAGTAGCGGCAATAATAAATGGCAATAAGAGTCCAAGGTTGAATTCAGAAAAACTGTCTCCAATAATATCGCCTATACCAGTTGACTGAAGTATAGCTCCAAAGGCACCACCAGCACCAGTTATTAATATAATTGTTCCTGCTTCTTTCAATCCTGCACTAACCCAATTAAAATGGGTTTCTTCATGTACCTTGGTTTTCAGTTTAAAAGCGAGAATAACCCCAATAAATAAGGCAATTATAGGATTTCCAATGAAATTAAAAATACTTGAAACTACTCCTTCACCAAATGGATGTGTTGGATAACTTGAAATAGATTTCAAGGCTATCAAAATTATAGGAACAAGAATTGGTGTGAATGAGGTACTTGTTTTAGGAAGTTTTTCATTGACAACTTTCTCTTCTTTTAAATCATTGGAATTATAATCAATACGTTTCTCTAGGAATTTAGCCCAAAAATAACCCGAGAGCGCCACAGGAATGGCGACAACCAAACCAAGTAATATAACCAAACCAAGATCAGCATCTAAAGCAGCTGTTGCAGCCAAAGGACCTGGAGTTGGTGGTACAAAAACATGAGTAGCATATAATCCTGCAGCCAAGGATACTCCCAATACAGCCAATGGTATCTTTGAACTTTTACTAATAGCTTTGTTCAAGGAAGAAAGAATAATAAATCCAGAATCACAATAAACAGGAATCGATACAATAAATCCAGTAATATTCATAGCTAGTACTGATCTTTTCTTACCTATTGTTTTTAATGCCCAATTGGCAAGGGTTTTAGCAGCTCCACTTTTCTCAAGATAAGCACCTATTATTGTTCCAAATGCAATAATAATACCAATACTGCCAAGAGTTTTACCAAAACCGTTCATAAGAGTTGTGGTTACTTCAGATTCGTCCAATCCACCAACAAACCCCATTACAATAGCAGCTAA
>CAYWYT010000819.1:0-1042 GCA_964462665.1 uncultured Woeseiaceae bacterium
CATCAGGGAACTTTCTGAAAAATATCATCCTGAAGCCCTGAAACTCTTTGTCTTTGCAACTCAATATCGCAACCCGCTTGAATACTCTGAGCAAGCCATGCAGGATGCAGAGAGCGGCCTGACACGGTTATACGAATGCCTTGCCGGGTACTATTCGCTGAAACAAAATGGAGACTCATCGACCCCTTCCGTTATAAGCGACAAGGATTCAAACAGACTGACATCGTTAGAACAGCGATTTCAGCAGGCGATGGATAACGATTTCAACAGTGCTCAGGCAATCGGCCATCTGTTTGACACCGCTAAAATCATCAATAAGGTTGTTGGGAAATTTCAATCAAGCCAGTCGCCTGACGACCTGTTGCTCATTGAAAAGAGCGTCACCACACTCGTTAAACTGGCACAGATTCTGGGTATATTAAAAGAGTCAGCTGAAGATTTCCTCCGTAGTCGTAAACAGTCAATACTAAAGGACATAGACATTGATGAGGACACCATCAACCAGATGATTGAGCAGCGATACCAGGCACGGCAGGCTAAAAACTGGGAACTCGGTGATCAGATACGCCATAAACTTCTGGCGTACAATATCGAGCTCAAGGATGGTCCTGACGGAACCAGTTGGAATGTTAAGAAGGAATAGATAACCAAAGGAGGGATGGTATGAATCGACAACCCGCTGTAGCTGATCGTTTTTATCCCGGTTCTCTCTCATCACTAGACAAGATGATTAGCAGGCTGATGCCGGACTCATCTGCACAAAAAGATAAGGCACTATCAATTATATGCCCACATGCCGGTTATGTTTACTCCGGAAAACTGGCCTGCGAAACCATCAGTGCAGCTGCTATTCCTGAAAGTGTCATTATTCTCGGGCCCAATCACCATGGCTTGGGAGACCGGGTGGCCATTTCAACGTCTGACTGGAATATGCCCCAGGGATTGGTACCGATTGACAGGCCATTCGCTCAGGCTCTTGTTACCGCATCAGATCTGATCACCGAAGATGAACGAGCGCACAAGAATGAACACTCACTGGAAG
>CAYWYT010000820.1:0-1042 GCA_964462665.1 uncultured Woeseiaceae bacterium
TGGATCTGCCAGGGCAAAACGAATCGGTGTACCGGGGAATGCCTGAACCAGTTTGAAAAGATCCAGCCGTGACACAACGCCTATCATTGGATAACCACCGGTAGACTGACGTTCTTTCAAAAGGATAACAGGTGTACCGTCGTTGGTTATCTGAACCACGCCCAAGGCCACCGGTTTACTGAGTATATCACCCCGACCCCAGATTACTGGCGGCCCGGAGAGCCGGATACCGGTCCGATCCAATTTATTACTTATGGTGTATTCACTGGAAAAGAATAGTTTCTTTGAATTTTGGGGGAAGTTGTCATGATCATAACCTGGCATGAGACGAAGTGTTAATGGTCTGTCGAATTGCGGAATCTGATTTGATGGAGTTGCCAGGGTCGGGCACAGCGGTCTGTCCAGGATCGTTGACAGCTCATCGCCTGCTGCCAGTTTTCGTCCATGATATCCACCAAGATTTTCTCTCTCCACAGTGGATGCACTTTTAAAACAGAGGGGAATATTGAACCCTCCTCTCACAGCAAGGTAACTGAATATTCCGTTGCCTGTTGTATTTTTCAATTCGAGAACTTTGTCAGGCATAAGAATAAAACTTTGCCAGGATTGCAAAGGGACTCGATTAAGCGTGGCAGACATGTCGGCCCCTGTAAGGGCCATTGTGACGGGGCTATCGGTTGTAATGCTGAAAAAACCAGTGATGATCTCGATCACAGGGGTAGTGATTGTGTTACCGACAAGATAATTTGCCCGGAAAAAAGAATGTTCATCGGCAACGCCACTCTGGGCCAGACCCAGGTGCTGTACTCGCTGGCGTCCCATGTCCTGGATAGAGGCGAAAAAGTCTGCCCTGGTGATTGTTAGTATTGCCATTTCGCCTTCAGCTTGTAAAATTCATCTTTATCAATAGGCCTGAAGCGCACCTGATCTCCAGCTCTTAGCAGGGTGGGATTCTCCTGATCTTTGGGGTTGAAAAACGGAATCGGGCAACGGCCGATAATGTGCCAGCCGCCGGGCATCGCAAGTGGATAGACAGAGGTCA
>CAYWYT010000821.1:0-1042 GCA_964462665.1 uncultured Woeseiaceae bacterium
CTCATCACCCACGGCTTGATCGGGGGCGTTGGCGAATATGATGCCCCGGCTGAACTGAAAATTGATTCAGAAAATGCGACTGCCCGTGTGCAATCGTGTGCTGATAGTATGTGGAGACAACGCGATCCTAACGGAGCATTTACGCTGAAGGTAACCGATCCTTCCTGTGTTCAGGAAATAGCGGGTGCCGATTCACTAGTTGGTGGGGACGCGTCTCACGCCATGCTGTGTGTCCGCACTCACACGGGCAAAGGTATTTCACTCACCATCACGGCTGAATCTGAAATCCGCGATGGCTTCGAGGGGGATAGCTGGCTGGATATGGCGAGTTCGTTTAATTTTAAAGGTAACTCCGAGAGTGTATCCCGACTCAACAGTATCGTTCCATGGTTTGTCCACAATGGCATGATTCACTTCACCGTCCCACACGGTATTGAGCAATACAATGGTGGCGCATGGGGCAGCCGCGATGTGACTCAGGGATCGGTGGAAATGCTGCTTTCCTTTGGTCGACACGATAGCTGTCGCCGTGTGTTGATCGATGTCTATGCGCATCAATATGCCGAAGGCCATCATTGGCCACAGTGGTTCATGCTGGAGCCGTTCGGCCAGATCATGCAGTCGCATAGCCACGGCGATATCCCAATGTGGCCGATTAAGTCGCTTTGTGATTATCTGGAAGTCACTTCGGACTTTGCGATTTTTGACGAAGTGGTTCCTTGGAGAAATGCTGACGGTAGCGTATCAGACCAAACATCCACCTTTTTCGATCACGTTCAGAAAAACCTCACATGGCTACGCGAGCACTGCGTGCCGGGTACCGCGTTGATCAGCTATGGCGATGGAGACTGGAACGATTCCCTTCAGCCCGCCAAGCCAGAGCTTAAAGAAAACCTTGTTAGCTCATGGTCGGTGGCTCTTTGCTATCAGGTGGTAAGCCGACTCGATGAGGTGTCACGCCAGAGTGGGATTTCCTTCGAGGGGCTTGACGGATTTGCCGATGAGATTCGCCGCGATTTCCATAAGCAGCTCATTATCGATG
>CAYWYT010000822.1:0-1041 GCA_964462665.1 uncultured Woeseiaceae bacterium
TCCGGCCCAACGGCTGGCTCAGGAGCCTCCCTCCAAAAGCAAATTCCTAGCAGCAGCAGCCAGCCATACCGGATCAGGAGAAGGGCGGAATCCGATGCGCTACGCGTGTGCCTCAGGCGAGAATGCTTTTGATGACCTTTCCGGAGACGTCAGTGAGCCGGAAATCGCGGCTGTTGTGGCGAAATACGAGCTTTTCATGATCCAGGCCGAGGAGGTGGAGCATGGTTGCGTGAAGATCCGGGACGGAGACAGGGTCTTTTGCTGCATGGTAGCCGATCTCGTCGGTCTCGCCGTGGCTGGTGCCGCCCCTTACCCCGCCACCCGCCATCCAGGTGAGAAACCCGTTGGGGTTGTGGTCCCGGCCGCTACCCCGCTGGGAAACGGGCATCCGGCCGAACTCGCCGCCCCATACGACGAGCGTGTCTTCAAGGAGGCCACGCTGTTTCAGATCCGCGAGCAGTCCGGCGATGGGGATGTCGGTTTCCGCGATGCGCTCGCGGTGGTTCTTTTCAAGCCCTCCGTGCGCATCCCATGGGCCATCGCAGTAAACCTGGACGAAACGGACGCCGCGCTCGACAAGACGGCGCGCCATCAGGCATTTGCGGCCGTAAGGGGCGGTCGTCTTGTCATCGAGGCCATAGAGTTTCCGGATATGCTCTGGCTCTGAATCGATGTCCACAGCTTCCTCGGCTTCGGTCTGCATCTGGAAGGCGAATTCGTAGCTTTGGATGCGGCCGAGCAGATCGGGTTCCGCCGGGTGGCGCGCGAAGTGGCTGCGGTTGAGGTCTCCGGCGAGATCAAGCATTCTGCGCTGGCGTGCGGTGTCCATGTCGCCCGGAGGCCGGAGGTTGAGCAGAGCCTGTCCTTCAGTGCGAAAGGTGGTCCCTTGGTAGGCGCTCGGCAGGTAACCCGATCCCCAGTTTAGCGGCCCGCCTTTGCTGCCTCGCGAGCTCGGAAGGACTACGTATCCGGGCAGGTTCTCATTGGCCGTGCCGAGGCCGTATCCCGCCCATGAGCCGGCGCTGGGAAAGCCCTGGCGGG
>CAYWYT010000823.1:0-1030 GCA_964462665.1 uncultured Woeseiaceae bacterium
CAATAGTGACATCGTCACCGATTTTGGCCACCGAGTCGTTGAAGGTGGTATGTATGGTGCAATTGTCCTGAATATTAACCCGGTTCCCAATGCGAATTGGATTTACGTCACCTCTTAGCACTGCTCCAAACCAGATGGAACAATCGTCACCCATCTCCACATCACCAATAATGACGGCATTGTCGGCCAGGTAACAATTTTCTCCCATCTTGGGGGTAAAGCCTCTCACACTTTTTATTATTGCCATAGATGAGCTTTTAGATTCGAATTCCCACCACGACCATGTCATCGATCTGTTCGTACTTGCCCTGCCATTCGCGGATGGTATCGGACAGAACCTGTTGCTGGCGGGGCATGGACAAATCGGCATGCTCTACAATCAGCTCCCGGAACCTTGAATACTTGAATTTCTTCCGCTTCTCTCCGCCAAACTGGTCGGCATAGCCATCACTGAAAAGATATAGCTGGTCGCCTGCTTCCAGCTGGATCCTATGTGTCTTAAAGGGATGCATTTCTTCATAATAGGAGAGGGGCATGGGGTCGGGCTGATAGATCTTGATCTTTCCCCGACGAAGCAGATAGAGGGCACTGTTGGCTCCGGCATACTGGCAGAGGAGACTTTCCGGGTCGATGCTTAGAAGGGCCATATCCATACCATCTTTTTGTTCGGCCATGGCTCCTTTCTGGTCCAGGGCTTCGATGACTTCTATCCGCAGCCTGTCGAGGATAGTACCCGGATTGCTTATGCCTTCCAGCGTGACAACTTCCTTCAGCAGCGAGGCCCCCAGCAGACTCATAAAGGCTCCCGGAACTCCGTGTCCGGTACAGTCGGCAACGGCAATGACCAGGGAGTTTTCGCTCCTGTCCCACCAGTAAAAATCACCACTGACCTTTTGTTTGGGGCGGAAGAAGACCAGGTGACCGGAGAAGTGTTCTTCCAGAAGGGCCGGACTTGGAAGCATGGCGTCCTGGAGGCGCATGGCATAGTCGATGCTGGATGTGACCTCATGATGGGTTTTCTCGATTTGCT
>CAYWYT010000824.1:0-1030 GCA_964462665.1 uncultured Woeseiaceae bacterium
AGTCGCGTTGGGTACGCTTAATCCTTTTGTTTTCTTTACTCTTCATAATAAGTCGTTTTTGTGTCAACTTATTTTAGGACGGGACAATTGTAAGAATTGATAAAGCCACTTGAAAGAGTGGCTTTTTTAGTTTAGATGATATTTTTCCTATTGTTAGTGTCTGTTTTATTTTTTGCTTTTTCTGTGAAAATTTTCAACAATTTTCTTTCTATCGTCTTCTCTTTTACTCAAAATGTCGTTTATAATATTATACACTGACTTCTTGGAATGAATAGGTTCATAATTAACATGTTTGTCAAATACTATTTGATTAATTTCAAAAACAATATTTATAATAGTCTGAATTAGACTTTTCGTTTCAACAAGAGTTATTTTTGAGTTGTTTAAAAAATCTTCATAATTTTTATCAGTATGTGCATAAACTTTAATTCTGAAATGTTTAATCTCCTCAATAGAATTCGATTTATCAATTAGATTGTTTTCCCATTTTTTAATAGTGGTTGTTTCTATTCCAAGTGAATTATAAATTCCTCCATTTTTGAATTTTCCAATTAATAAATGAAGGTTATATTTGTCTGTGCTTTTATTATCGTTTAATAATTTATGAAGCTCCAGTATTGTTGTTCTCCACAAGGAGTATCTTGTGAATGAGAAGAAGCCAGAATTTAAAATATAATTATAATGTTCCTCATTAATATCTTGGTCAATTTTAGGGTAATTTAAGTAATAACAAAATTCAAAAGCTTGTAAAATGATTTGAATACTTTTTGTAATTTTTTCTAAATCTTGTAATAATAAAGTTTTCTTATTCATTCAATTACTGCTAACTCGATATAAGACAACTAATTTACCCATTAATCAGTTTATAACAACCAAAAAAGGAGCTTCAATATTCAATTAAAATCTAATTCATTTTAAATTTTTTATCTTGTGTTTTATATGTCTTCAGTAATGCCTTATTGGTTCACAATCCTAATAGCCATTGTAATTATTTACATTGTTATAAGTGTTGCCTTGTATTATCTGCAGG
>CAYWYT010000825.1:0-1029 GCA_964462665.1 uncultured Woeseiaceae bacterium
AAACACCTTCGTAAAAGGCTCCTTTTCCTGCCCGTCCGGCAGGCGGGTTTGGTTCATTTTTTTTGGAGAAGCAAAAAAAATGAACAAAAGATAGTATCAAGACAAAAGAGTAGAGAATATTATTTCACGAATTCTCACATAAAAATAAAAAAATTTTACTTAAAGTGTCATTGTCAGTCCCCCATCAGGCGTCAACGTAGTACCCGTAATATAACTCGCCGCGTCTGAGCAGAGAAATAAAATAGATTGGGCAATTTCTTCGGGTCTGCCTGCCCGTTGAAGATGAACTTTAGGCAGCAGCGCCTGGTCATAAATCTCATCGCCAACCACACCTCTTAAACGCTGATGCATGGGAGTATCAATAAAGCCGGGGCATAAAAGATTAACCCTGATGCCTTTTGATGCCAATTCTGCAGATACGCTTGTAGTAAGTCCTACTAAGGCGTGTTTTGATGAAACATAAGCTGATCCGGTTGGAAAGCCCAGGAATGAATTGACCGAACCAATGTTTACGATGGCCCCACCTTTTCCAAGTTTGATCATCGCTCTGGCTTCATACTTCATGCTTAAGAATATCCCCTTAAGATTGATGTTCATCACCTGATCCCAATCCTCTTCAGAGAGGTCGGTAATACCGCTGAGTCGGCCTTCGATACCGGCATTGTTCACAGCATAATCAAGGCGTCCGAATACGTCAATAGCGTGCGCCACCATTTGCTCAACATCCTTTGATTTGGAAACATCAGTTTTAATAGCACTTGCCTTGCCTCCCCGAGCTTCGATCTCAGACACCAATTCAGCAAGTTCATTTTCCCTGCGAGCCGCTAATACAACATGTGCCCCTTTGGCTGCAAAAAGTTCCGCCGTTGCTCTTCCAATTCCACTACTTGCCCCGGTAATCAGGGCAACTTTTTTATTCATATCAGACATCTTAACCTTGATTTTAAATTATTGATACAGACAATTTACAAATTAATTCTTATTGTATTCTTAAATATATTTAATTCATGGTTCAACATATAAGGAACA
>CAYWYT010000826.1:0-1025 GCA_964462665.1 uncultured Woeseiaceae bacterium
GATCAAAAAAGAGGTTAATGGATTTAACCTCTTGATCAATAAAAATAGATTTTATATGAGAAACATTAAATTTGTACCCATAAAGTTATGGGAAGGGTATAAGATACGCCAACTGGTACTCCCCTTTGTTTCCCCGGAGTTAATTGTGGCAACATATTTACAACGCGCAAAGCTTCTTTTTCTAGCCTGGCATGTGGACCTCTGGCTCTTGCATTGGTAATTTTCCCAGTTTTATCAATTTTAAAAACAACATAAACTTTCAATTTACCTGGCGCTAATCCAAGCTCTTGTGGAAGATCTGTATTATAATTTTTGCTCACATGTTGGGTAATTTTTTTTTGCAAGCATTTTTTCTTTTCTTCTTTGGTTCCTTTACATCCTGGATATACGGGAGGTTCCTCTATTATGGCAAATGGAATGTCTTGTTCAACTAGCTCTTCTTCTACAACCTCTTCTATATCATCCATCATAACTTCAACAAATTCAGATTCATCTGTCTCAGTTGATTCTAGAACTGTTTCTACGATATCCTGTTCGTCGGCAACAATTTCAATTACTTCTGGAGCTGGTGGCGGAGGTGGTGGCGGTTTGACCTCAAGGATCCTTTCAGTAATCGGGATTTCGAATATTTCCTCTTCCATTACGTTTAAGGCTCCTAGCTCACTAACCGTTCTGTCAAAAGTTTTCCATTCTATAGCAGTATAGATAAGAATTAATGATAAAAGCAAGCCTAACTGAAAGAAAATCTTGCTAAAGGCAGCTATTTGGGCTTTTTCTGATTTTTTCGCTAACATGACCGTATGATTTTAATTTGGTATAAAGTTAAGGTCATCCAAACATTCAATACATGACAATTGTCATTTTAATAAGTATTTTATATTAATTTTGAATTACCCATATTCAATGTTGAATTCTTAACATATTATTCTATAATATGGCAATAAGCGAGCTTTTTATGGGTATTCCTTGTTTTTCCACAATCGCAATTTTCATTGATTTTTTGTGGGAATATGAATAATTATATT
>CAYWYT010000827.1:0-1023 GCA_964462665.1 uncultured Woeseiaceae bacterium
TCTGAACCGTTGGATGGAGGAAGAACAGATCTGGGACTATGTCCACGGCAGGGCGGTTGAGTTTGGATCTTTTACTGTCTATGGGTATGCCTATGTGCCACCGACCCCGTTCCTGAATAAAGATTGGGAACGTTATGATATTTCACGCTTTGTAGATCCGGGATGTATCCCACCAGAGGAAGGTTGGCATTCTATTGACGAGCCCAAGAATCTTATCGAACATGCCACCATCCAAAAGGACCTCGAGCTATTGTCAGCTGGGAAAGATCTGTCTAAATCCATCTTTCTGTTCCATAGCCCTCCCTATCAGACAGCTTTGGATAGGGCAGCCCTGGATGGAAAAATGATTGACCATGTACCTCTTGATGTTCACGTTGGCAGCATTGCAGTGAAAGATTTCATCCTGGATCACCAACCCTTGATTACCCTGCATGGCCATGTGCACGAATCTGCCAGGATAACAGGATCCTGGCAAGAACAGCTCGGAAAGACAACTGCTATTTCCGCTGCACATGATGGGCAGGAGCTGGCCCTGGTCAGGTTCAACCCTGATGACCCTCAAGAAGCTGTTCGCGATCTGATTTAAATTAAGGGACTGAGTCCTTTTTTTTAGGACTCAGTCCCTATTTCTTAAACGTAGTATCTCCGACTATTTCAGATTGATTCCCAGAGGAAGGGGGTAAGCGCCATCAGTCACTGCGCCGATTTTCACAGCATAGCTGGTCCGTTTTTCAATATCTTCATCTGTGATCAGATGGATATTCAATAGACCGTCAGTTTTATACCCTGTTCTCCGCAGATTGATCTCACTTAAGCTTAAACTCCATCCTTCCAGCCAGGCCAGCAGCCCCTCTTTTTGTTTATTATCTCCTACAAAATGGATCAGCAGATCTATATCACTCTGAGGGCCGGCCGTGGCATTTTTAGTGCTTCCAAAGAGGTAGATCCCCTTAACACCAAATCTCTCTGGATCCAATTGGCAAGCGATGGCTTCTGCAGTTTGGTAGCGCCAGCGCCAATGAT
>CAYWYT010000828.1:0-1023 GCA_964462665.1 uncultured Woeseiaceae bacterium
TCGACGTAATTTTGTACGGGCCGTTTTCAAAACTCGAACTCGCTGGTCAGATTCATGGCATTGCGGCGACGAATGGCCCGGTTCCGTTTCGCAGCACGCCCGAATTCCCAAGCCTGGGCAAACCGGTAGCGTCCGATGACATTACCGGCGGTCCAGGCTACGAAGGTTTAGCCGAGCTACAAAATTTTGTGGAAGAGGGCGGTGTGTTGCTGACCCTCGGCACCGGTACCGAGCTTGCGTTGGAGGGCGGACTGGTTGCAGGTGTCCGCCGTGTTTCAAGCGCGGAGGTATTCACACCCGGTGCCGTGCTGAGCACAACCTTCACACAACCCGAGCATCCGCTTGCCTACGGCTACAACACGGAAACGTCCGTATTTCGCACCAACCTGCCGGTTTACGAAACACCGCGCCGCTGGTTGACCAAGGCGTATTGCACATCGTGTCTGGACGGACCGCGCGACGAACGTCACATCGTTATGACCTGGGGCGGTTCAGGCGACATGGTGGTCAGCGGTGGGATGCGCGGAGAGAGCGAGCTGACCGGTCATCCCGCTATCCTGGATGTCCCTACCGGCGATGGCCACATCATCACGTATAACTTCAACGGTATTCATCGCGATATGAACCGAGCGGAACATCGCCTGGTCTGGAATGCGATCCTCAACTGGAACGCACTGCCGCGTGATTAGTTCGGTGATTGCTCCAGTGGCATTCAAGCGTCGCCTTACAAGTACATTACCTGGCTTATGAATTACCTGTCGACGGTCGCACGTTCGCGTTTAGCCTGAACAGGTTGCCCGGGTCGTATCGATCCTTGAGCTCCACAAGGCGCTTGAAGTTACCGCGGTAATTTTTGTTCAGATTTGCTTGTGTCTCGTAGTCGCCAGTATTGGTGTAGAAACCGTCAGTATATTTTTCGATTGTTGGCCAATAGCTGCGAATATATTTGATGTGAGGCTCTGGGTCGGCTCCCTCGTTCCATGAAACGACGACAGTAGGGGCGGCGACCGCATTGCGATTTGG
>CAYWYT010000829.1:0-1022 GCA_964462665.1 uncultured Woeseiaceae bacterium
AAATAATATCTGAAATACGGGACAGGATGTCATCCACCAGGCCACCGCGGTATCCTGCCATGAGTCCCATTAAAATCCCAACAGTATAGGCACATACGGTTGCAATGGGGGCATAAAACAAGACGGTGCGTGACCCCCAGACAATACGGGAGAGGATATCGCGACCCATATGGTCAGTGCCCAGCCAGAATGTACCGCCCGACGCTGCCACTGCCCCTGGCTTGGCAAAGGGTTGAATGGCTGCGTTGGGATCAAACTGCGCTATCAATGGGGCAAAGAGAGCGACGAGCACCCAGAACAGAACCAGAAAAGCGCCGATCATTCCAACCCAGCTTTCCCGCAGGAGGCCAAATGATTTTATACCACGCCAGAGCGCTGCTCCATAGCCCGCAGAAGGCATTTGAGTGGTAGATTGAGTAGTCGTAGTAGCCATTCTATTTTCTCCTCAGGTCTTTCAGCTGAAACGTATGCGCGGGTTAAGAAAGGTATAGCCGATATCAGCAAGGGTTTGTGAGCTCACCGCCACAACAACGGCCACCATTGCACAGGCCTCTAAAAGTGCTATATCATTATTCAAAGAGGCTTCTAAAAGCAGTGCACCAAATCCTTTGTAGGCGAAGAAAAATTCAACAACAATAACACCGGACAGCAGCCAGTTTATTTGCAGCATAATGACGGTAAAAGGGGCAATCAATGCATTGCGTAAAGCATGCCTGATAATAACCTGTCTGTAAGGGAGGCCTTTTAATACAGCCGATCGTATATACTGGGAAGTCATAACTTCTGCCATGGATGCCCGGGTCATACGGGCAACATAACCAAAATCATAGACCACCAGTACCATGGCGGGAAGGATCAGCTGTTTGAACTCAAATCCTCCCGACATGGAGCTGGTTCCCGGCAGCCACTTTAGACCAAAGACAAATAGGGATGAAAAGAATACAGCGCTGGCAAATTCCGGTACGGATGTAGTCAAAATACCAAAAACCGATATGGTTCGATCCAGAATGGAACCCTCCTTC
>CAYWYT010000830.1:0-1021 GCA_964462665.1 uncultured Woeseiaceae bacterium
TAGGTAGGGCTTTTACAGGAAAAAATAAGATCGTAAAATTTGCGGGTTGTTATCACGGTCATTCTGATGCCCTGCTGGTTGCCGCGGGTTCAGGTCTTGCAACCTTGAGTATTCCGGGAAGCAAAGGTGTGCCGGATGAAGCGGTAAAAAATACTTTAATTGCTGAGTATAATAATCTTGAAAGTGTAAAAACGCATCTCGATAAAGACGATGATATCGCTGCGGTAATTATTGAACCAGTGGCAGGAAATATGGGTGTTGTGGAACCTTCACCTGAATTTATCCTTGAATTGCGAAAAATAACGCGTGAAAAAGGTGTGTTACTCATTGTTGATGAAGTGATGACAGGTTTCCGGTCTAAATTTGGAGGCGCTCAGGAATTACTGGGGGTTGAAGCTGACATTACCTGTTTAGGCAAAGTGATCGGGGGAGGATTTCCGGTTGGGGCCTATGGTGCCAGAAATGAAATTATGGAGATGGTAGCTCCTTTAGGAGATGTTTATCAGGCGGGAACCTTATCAGGTAACCCTATTGCCATGGCCTGTGGTATAGCGACTCTAAAAGAATTGAAAAAACAAGATCCATACAAATCCTTCAATAAGAACGCATTAAAAATAAAGGAAATGCTAATGAAATCGGCTGAAGCTAATGGAATTGAATTACAAGTGAACCATTTTGGTTCCATGATCAATCCCTTCTTCACAAGTGAGAAAGTAACCGATTTTAAATCAGCGCAAAAAAGCGATACCGAAAGCTTTAAAATATTTTTTTGGAACATGATAGAAAATGGTGTTTTTCTGCCACCTTCTCAATTTGAAGCCTGGTTTTTATCTTCAGCCATTAAAAAAGAAGATATGAAGACTATTAAAGCAGCCATCGAAATTTCTATGGCCAAAGTAGCTTCAAATAAATTTCAATCAACAAATAACAAATAAGCTTTAATACTATCGGGAAGCGATATTTACTACCTAACTATTATGATTAAGAACGATCTATATTTAAGAGCACTAAGAGGTGAAAG
>CAYWYT010000831.1:0-1020 GCA_964462665.1 uncultured Woeseiaceae bacterium
CTTAAATCTCAACTTTATGAGATCGAATTACAGAAACAAAGAGAAAAAAGAGAAAGCATTGAGGCTGGAAAGATGAGCATCGATTTTGGTTCTCAGATTCGAAACTATGTTATGCACCCATACAAATTAGTCAAGGACGTTAGAACACAAGAGGAAACTGCTAATGTGGATGCCGTGATGAATGGAGACATTGACAACTTTATTAAGGCATTTCTAATGCAAAGTTCTGATCGTAATAATTCCAAAAACGAATTGTAGCATGGCGAAAGTAAATATAGAAAATATCATTTTTGATCTGGGCGGTGTATTGGTAGACTGGAACCCTGAACATTTGTATTCCAAGATCTTTAACGAGGATCAAAAAAAAATGGATTGGTTTCTTCAAAATATTTGTACCACTGAATGGAATATGGAACATGATGCCGGCAGATCTTTTAAAGAAGGGACCGAACTGCTGTTAAATCAACATCCACAATACGAAACGTGGATCCGTGCTTTTTTTGATAGATGGGAGGAAATGTTAAAAGGAGAGATTGATGGCACTGTTTTGATTCTTAATAAATTAAATGCTTTGAACGAAAAAAAGCTTTATGCTTTAACCAATTGGAGCGCTGAAACATATCCGATAGCAACAGCGCGTTTTTCTTTTTTAAAAATCTTTAAAGGCATTGTTGTATCAGGTGCGGAAAACACCAGAAAACCTTTCCCTAAAATATATGAGATTCTATTAAACAGGTATCAGCTTGAAGCTGACAGGTGTTTATTTATAGATGACAATCAGGACAATATTGACGCGGCTCTGCACATGGGAATGGCGGCCATTCATTTTAAGGACCCTAATCAGCTCAATAAAGAACTGGTTCAACTGGGTATTCTAAAATAATTTTATGGTATATCTCATTATTCTTCACACCTTGGCAGCTACAGTATGGCTGGTCTGAGTTTTAGACTGGGCTTCTTATTTTAGGCTCATTTTCCACCTAAATCATCGATTCTACAGTCATAGATAATACTTATACT
>CAYWYT010000832.1:0-1019 GCA_964462665.1 uncultured Woeseiaceae bacterium
CCCTATTTAAAAAAAAGGTAAAATTGAATAAAAAAGATAAAAATATTTAGCCAATATGTAACCAAGACAGCGTAGAAAACAAATCCAAATTCTATTATAAAACAAATAAAAAACCAATGAAAATACAAAAAAAATATTCCATTTTAAGCTTCATAGTAAGCGTTTGTCTTTTTTTGTTAATCGGTTGTAATAAAACAAACGAAGCGCCTCCTTTTCCAGTTTTGGAAAGTGAATATGCTCAGCCAGGTATAAAGAACTTCACTATTCCACAGCCGGACACGCTTAATTGGGTTACAGAAAACCTACCAGGGTTAAGATCTTTGCCTACAACAAAATTTGATTGGGATAAACTGCCTTCAAAACCCTTTGATATTGGTGTCTCCTACCCCTTAAAAGAATCAGCTACATCAAAGCCATTTGATTTGAATGCATTACCAAATACACCGTTTAGTTTAGATAGTTTACCTCAAACAACATTAAAAGTAAAAGTTTCGGTTTTAGGAAATCCTAAAATTATAAAAGCTGGAAATCTTAGAAACGAGTCTGGTGCATCAAGGGGAGTCATGACTCTTGATGCTGGATTTGGGCTGCCAACAACACCATACTCCCAAATGATAGATAGTAATGATATGATGTGGTTTGGCCTTAACAATGGTGTTGTAAGCTATGATTCGGAAAACCTTGAAATATATGGAATAGACCAAGGGCTTGAAGCCAAATATGTGAATTGGATTTATGAAGATTCTAAAGGTAGATTATGGATGGTTGGTAACCAAGGAAGTATTTCGGTCATGGATAAAAAATCCAACCTCGTTTATGAAATTACGAGTTCATTTAATCCTAGCCGATTATTTACTATTAAAGAGGATAGAAATGGCCTCTTTTGGTTAGCGAGTAATGATAATGGATTTCAAATTATCAATTTTGAAGAGAAAATTACATACCAATTTGATAGAAAAAATGGTCTTTTATCTGATGGTGGTTTGGATATCTATGAAGACAGAGAAGGGTTTCTTTGG
>CAYWYT010000833.1:0-1019 GCA_964462665.1 uncultured Woeseiaceae bacterium
CAGCCGAACCGGCGGCAAAACCTGGAGCATCCCCTTTCAACGATCTACTATTGTTATGTATTACAACAAAGATGCTTTCAAAAAGGCAGGTCTTGATCCGGAAAAGCCACCTGCAACCTGGGAAGAACTCGTCGAAATGGGAAAAAAACTTGTCACAAAGGATGCCAGTGGCAAAGTAACACAATGGGGCCTTGAGATTCCGTCCACCGGGTATCCCTACTGGATGTTCGGAGCATTGAGCAAACAGAACAGCGAAGTCCTAATGAACGATGGTGGCACAGAATCCTACTTCGATCATCCCGGTGTTATCCAGGCACTTGATTTCTGGAAAGACCTTGGAAACAAACATAATATAATGCCTGATGGCACCATTGAATGGGGAACCTTGAGGACTGATTTTCTGGAACAGAAGACGGCTATCATGTGGCACTCCACCGGAAACCTGACAGCAGTTAAAAAGAATGCCACTTTTGATTTTGGTGTGGCTATGCTGCCTGCAAAAAAAGAACGGGGAACCCCGACAGGCGGCGGTAATTTCTATATTTTCAAGCAGACAACAGCTGAAGAAAGAGCGGCGGCTATCAAATTCATCAAATGGATGACCCAGCCGGTACGCACAGCCCAATGGAGTATTGGAACCGGTTACCTTGGCACACGGCCCGACGCCTACGACACCGCTGAATTGAAAACCTATGTCAAGGAATTCCCGCCAGCCGCAGTCGCCCGGGACCAGTTGAAGTTCGCCACCGCAGAACTCTCTGTTCATGAGAACGGCAGGGTTTATAAGATTTTAAACGATGCTATCCAGGCAGCACTTACCGGTGCCAAAACACCTGAGAAAGCGTTAAAAGATGCTCAGAAGCAGGCAGAGCGTGTGTTGAAACGCTATCGCTAATCATGTTCCAGTGCAGAGAAGAGATACTCTTTTTTCTGCACTGAATAAACCTGTATAAAATGGAAATGCCATGAAGTTTGGGGAAATTGGAGCAGGAAAGATCCTCGAGACTGTCGGGGCCTGG
>CAYWYT010000834.1:0-1018 GCA_964462665.1 uncultured Woeseiaceae bacterium
GGCCTTTTCCATTACCGAAGCGGCGTAGTTTACTCCTATGGCATTCATAGCATCCTGGGGCAGGGATATTCTGCCGCAAAAAACAGCTACTTTAATATTATTGAGAATTGCAGAATCAAGTACCCCATTTACCGTTTTACCCGATAAAGTTTGAAAATCCAGTTTTCCTTCTCCTGTGATAATCCAATCGGCTCCTTTGATTTTTTCATCAAAGCCTACCATTTCTTTCACCAATTTGATACCCGACAAAAGTTCGCCGTCTAAAAAATTCATGGCTCCTGCTCCCATGCCTCCTGCTGCACCTGCACCGTATAAATCTTTCACTGATTTAAAAAAAGTCTTGACAAGTATTTTTTCAAAATGTTCAAGGCCCTGGTCCAACAAAATTATTTGTTCAGCAGTAGCGCCTTTTTGGGGGCCATACACCTGAGCGGCACCTTCTTCACCCAATAAAGGATTGGTAACGTCACAGGCCACTTCAAAAATAGTGGTGTCCAATCTTGGATCTGCACTAGCTGTAATAATTTGTTCCACCAAAGATAGATTCTTGCCAATGGGCTCAAGCGCTGTACCATTTTTATCCAAAAACTGATAACCCAGGGCAGCTGCCATCCCCATACCACAGTCATTGGTTGCAGAACCTCCAATGCCCAGGATGATCTTTTCGGCTCCGTGATCCATGGCATCTACGATTAGCTCCCCAGTACCGTAACTTGTGGTATAAAAACAATTTTGTTCTTTCTCGCTAAGCAATCGCAAACCGGAAGCCTCCGCCATTTCTACAAAGGCAAGCTTTGAGGTTTTATCAAATAAATAAGTGGCTTCTACAGGCCTAAATAAAGGATCCTTAACTGTTATCTGAACCTCTGATTTATACATATGAGCACGCAAGGCCTCTAAGGTGCCATCTCCTCCATCTGCCAAAGGAATTTTCAATACATCCAGATCATCTATGTGTTCTTTAAGACCCTCCTCAACGATTTGACAAAACTGTATCCCTGTGAGGGACTTTTTAAAC
>CAYWYT010000835.1:0-1017 GCA_964462665.1 uncultured Woeseiaceae bacterium
AAGTCGTCATTGATGCGACCAGCATCGACAGTCGAGTTGAGGAATTTAATCCGCACCTCAACGGACCCAATTTCTTTGATACCGCCAATCATCCAACGATTACGTTTACGTCGACCTCAATGACATCCACCGGCGAGAACACGTACGACGTTGCTGGTGAGCTGACCATCAAGGGCATCACGAAACCGGTCACGCTCGCTGCAACGATTAATAATGCAGCCCCTCACCCAAGACGCAAAACGCCGATTGTCGGTGTCGATGCGACTGCGACAGTCATGCGATCCGAGTTCGGCTTGGATCGTGTCGTCCCTAACGTGAGTGATGAAGTAGAGATTTACATCAGCGTAGAAATGCCACAGAAAACTGATTGAGCAACACGCACTACACTAGTACGGCAAAGATTCTGCATTGGACGATCGCTGCGGCGATCGTCCTGCAGTTTGTACTTGCCAAGCTGGCCGATCTGGCCGGCGACGAAGACCTCGCTGTTCGCGAGTTAGCCCTGCTCGCCAATCACAAGTCGGTTGGCATCACCATTCTTACACTTGCTTTGTTCAGGATGGTTTGGCGGGCGAAGAACCCGCCGCCGGCATTGCCGGCAAGCATGCCGTCCTGGCAAGTTCGGGCATCTCATATCAGCCATTGGACGCTCTATGGGCTGATTATCGTAATCCCGATTACAGGTTGGTTGATGTCGTCTGCATCGGCGTATTCAGTAAGTTGGTTCAACTTGTTCCAGCTGCCCGACTTCGTCGCACCGAACCCGGATCTGAAAGAGCTGTTCGAAGAAATTCACGAGACCTTGGCGAAGCTCCTGTTCGTCGTCGCGTTGTTGCATATCCTGGCGGCACTCAAACATGCCCTCATCGACAAGGACGGCGTGCTAAGCCGTATGTTGTCGATCGTAAGCATCGTGATTTTTGCAGGCGTGATCGCTGTGGGGATCGGCGTGCTCGCACAAGCCGGCAAGCGCGGCGTTAGCACGAGTCAGGAAACCGCGCCCATTGCGGCGTCTGT
>CAYWYT010000836.1:0-1013 GCA_964462665.1 uncultured Woeseiaceae bacterium
GTCTTCGACTCGCAGATCAGCAACGGCCTGCAACGTTATGTGCTGGCCGGAAGGGGTAACAATCGGTAGTAGTTTTAACTGCCCGAGCGAGTCTCGCATATGACGCGGGTAGCGCAGATTAACCGGGTAACGTTCAAGACCTTCAACGGTTTCGGTCACATTCATGCCACCAATAGCGGTTCTCACCACGTCTTGAACATCATCGATGTTCAGACCATACCGGGACGCTTCTTCACGGTTAATATCCACGGTTACATAACGGCCCCCGGCAACCCGCTCAGCATAGGCCGAGGTTGTACCAGGTACGGTCAGCAATACCTTCTCAATATCTTTACCAATAGTCTGTATGACGCCGAGGTCAGCGCCACCAACCTTGATACCAACCGGTGTTTTGATTCCGGTAGCAAGCATGTCAATGCGGGTTTTAATGGGCCACACCCAGGCATTGGTCACGCCGGGTAGTTGTAATCTCTGGTTCAACTCGTCTTTGATACTGTCGATGGTGACACCTTCGCGCCACTCTGATTCAGGCTTGAGCTGTATTACGGATTCAATCATTGTCAGTGGCGCGGGATCGGTGGCGGTTTCAGCCCGGCCAATTTTGCCGAACACGCTTTTGACCTCCGGTACAGATTTGATCAATTTGTCGGTTTGCTGCAACAACTGCTGTGCTTTACCAATGGATATGCCCGGGAAAGTCGTTGGCATATACATGATGTCGCCTTCATTCAAGTCGGGCATGAACTCCGAACCCAGTTGGGTGGCAGGCCACATTCCTACGACCACCAGGGCGGCTGATGCCAACAGCACCAGGAGTGGACGGTGAGTTACGGCATTGATCAATGGCCGGTAGAGCCAGATCATTAAGCGATTGAGTGGGTTTTTGTGTTCAGGGGTGACTTTCCCCCGTATGAAGTAACCCATCAATACCGGGACGAGCGTGATTGACAAAATGGCTGCCCCCGCCATGGAATAGGTCTTTGTGAAGGCCAGCGGCGCGAACATCCTGCCCT
>CAYWYT010000837.1:0-1008 GCA_964462665.1 uncultured Woeseiaceae bacterium
AGGTCATCAAGCTCGACAAACAGCGTAACAACGTTGTCGTTTCTCGACGTGCAGTAGTTGAGCAAGAGTACTCAGCTGAGCGCGAAGCATTGCTGGCAGATCTGAAGGAAGGTAATACCGTTAAGGGTATCGTCAAGAACCTGACCGATTACGGCGCATTCGTCGACCTCGGCGGCATTGACGGCTTGTTGCATATCACGGACATGGCCTGGAAGCGTGTTAAGCATCCTTCAGAGGTTATTGAGGTTGGTGTTGAAATCGACGTCAAGATCCTCAAGTTCGATCGTGAGCGTCAACGTGTCTCCCTTGGTATGAAGCAATTGGGCGATGATCCCTGGAAGGATCTTGCGCGTCGCTACCCACCGCAAACGCGTATGTTCGGCAAGGTTACAAACATTGCTGACTACGGCTGTTTCGTCGAAATCGAAGACGGTGTTGAAGGCCTCGTGCATGTTTCTGAAATGGATTGGACCAACAAGAACGTTAACCCGGCACGGGTTGTTTCAATTGGTGAAGAAATCGAAGTCATGGTTATCGAGATTGACGAAGAGCGGCGTCGTATTTCCCTCGGCGTGAAGCAATGTCAGTCGAACCCATGGGCTACGTTCGCTGCGACGTTTAATCGCAACGACAAGGTTTCCGGTCAGATCAAATCTATTACCGACTTTGGTATCTTTATTGGCCTCGACGGCGGCATAGACGGACTGGTTCATTTGTCCGATATTTCGTGGGAAGAAGGCGAAGAAGCTGTTCACAATTTCAAGAAGGGCCAGGAAATCGAAGCGGCCGTTCTTGCTATTGACGCTGAGCGCGAACGCATTTCACTCGGCATCAAGCAGCTCGAAACAGATCCGTTCTCCGCATGGCTTGCTGAGCATCCGAAGAATTCATTGGTCACAGGCAAGGTCACCGAAGTTGATGCCCGCGGCGCAATGGTCGATCTTGGTGATGGTATTGAAGGTTCACTGCGTGCCTCAGAGATGGCGCGCGGTCGAGTTGAAGATGCGC
>CAYWYT010000838.1:0-1008 GCA_964462665.1 uncultured Woeseiaceae bacterium
AGCACATCAGACAAAGGTCCATAAATTTAATTTGCCGTTTAAAAATGTTGCTTTTAAATTTTTTAATTAAATTGTACTGATTATATCCTTAAGATTACTTTATGACCAGATTCACATCTCCACTTCAAGCCTTTGTACATTGGGAAAATAAAAGCCCGGAAAAAGAATTTTTACGACAAAATTTCAAAGGAAAACTGGATATTCTTTCTTTTGCGGAAAGTGGGGATCAAATCAGGCGAATAGCCAAAGCCATAAGTGACAAGAATCTTGAACCTAAAAGTAAAATTGGACTGTTGTCAAAAAACTGTTCTCATTGGATAATGGCTGACATTGCTATCATGATGAGCGGTCATATTTCTGTGCCTATCTACCCTACGCTACAAGAAGATACTATTAAACTAATACTTAAACATAGCGATAGTAAACTACTGTTTGTAGGTAAATTAGATGATTATAATTCTCAAAAGAATGGCCTTAAAGACATGCCGATAATAAGCGTTGAGAAGTATGGCATAACTGAATCTGAAACCTGGGAAGCCTTATTAGATAAACACGAGCCATTACAAGATGTGACTTATAACCAACCCGATGAATTGATTTCAATTATATACACCTCCGGCACTACCGGAAGCCCTAAAGGCGTTATGCATAGTATTGGCAGTTTTGCCAATGCTGCCTACAACCTGAATCAGGACCTTGTACTTCATTATCATCCACGTTTTTTTTCTTACCTCCCTTTATCGCACATTGCTGAAAGAATTGGTCTAGAAATGAATGCCATCATGCTCGGAGGGTCCCTAACATTTTCTGAATCTCTTGATACTTTTGCTGCTAATCTGGAAGAGACACAACCCGATCTATTTTTTGCAGTACCCAGAATATATGCTAAATTTCAGGAAAAAATATTGGAAGGCCTACCTCAGAAACGATTAAATATGGTTCTAAATATTCCATTTTTGAATAGGATTCTAAAAAAGAAAATTAAACATAAACTGGGTCTTTCAAAAG
>CAYWYT010000839.1:0-1007 GCA_964462665.1 uncultured Woeseiaceae bacterium
AACAAGAATGACGCTAACGATGCCGAAGCGATCTGCGAGGCAATGAGTCGGCCGCCGTTCGCAATCACTACTTTTTCTTTTTCTTTTTAGGCCTCGGCGCTGGCAATTCCGCCGCTGTCACTGTCAGTAACTTTGTAAGCCAATCGCCATCCTCTATTTGAGCTTCTATCAGAAATGAGTTCTTTGCTCCGGGGTAGGCTGGTGCTTCAACGACAGTACCAATGTGTCCTCTGCCCGCTTTCGTAGGTTTGACAAATAGCTGGTCGTCGCAGATAAGTGCTACAACCTTGCTATCCAAATAAAGCGTGCAACCACCGAACATCATCCGATGCGTCAGGTTGCAGCTGTCGTCGACTTGGTCAGTGACGTACTCTACAAAATTCAGTCCTTGTGCCATCCTCGGCCTCCCGGTCAGCTGCGATCAAACCCGTGAATATTGTTCCAATAGAATCCGCACCAATCGTCTGCGCGGTCATCTTCAGACTCCTTAGCGGCCTAGCCACCCTACGAGCCTAAAATATCATCTGAGCGGTCGAAGTAGCATTGTGGATTTCCGAATGGCTGCTTTCGGCCAGAAGCGGACATCCGTATTCCGTGATCTGATGATCAAAGTCGTAGCTATTATTTCACTTCCATTGGGCCCGGGGATGGAGCCACTTTCAGGTATTGCTTAAGGGGCACCAACAGATTATCAGCTCCGGTCATCTCTGCTGACAGTACCTGCGCCGCTTGTATCATGTCGACTGACAAACCTCGGGTCGCTGTGATGTTCTGACGCGCAGTGTTGTCGGGTGAACTGTCCAGTTCGACTGAAACCAATAGCAGCGCCAGGCCAGCAACCTTATTTGGTTTTACCCCCTGGCCACGAATATAGAGCATTCCCAGATTACCGATGGCCAGCCCATCACCCTGCACCGCTGCCTTGCGATACCACTGATGGGCCTGGTAATAGTCAACGGCCGTACCGCGACCATTTTCATGCATGACGGCTAAGTTAAATTGCGCGT
>CAYWYT010000840.1:0-1005 GCA_964462665.1 uncultured Woeseiaceae bacterium
AACCATATTATTTTGGTTCTCAATTTATAGCTTCTTTTTTACAAGAAAACAACGAAATGATGATGGAAAGAAAATGACTTAACTTTTAAAGAAACCAAATAGTCCTTTTTTACTTTTGTGCTCTTTGGGTTTTTCAGTTTTTAATAATTGCTGATAAATTTCGCCCCAACCTAGCAGACCTCCAACATTTCTGTCGTCTATAAATACATCAGCATTGACTTTTCTGCTAATTGATCCATCAAATTTTTCTTCGGGATAGCTTTTGTTCACGGCATAAAACTCAAGCCCGTTCTTTTTGCAAAAATCGACAGCGTCTTGTAATCTTTCTCCATAACGATAGGTCCATAGGATCAATCGATGTCCTTTGTTCTGTAACTCCAGCAAAGTATCAAAAGCAAAAATTTTGGCAGGGCCAACTTTTGGATAATCGTCTTCCACAATTGTACCGTCAAAATCAACGGCAATGAGCAAGGAGTTTTTAGGCAACATTTTCATTTTCTAATTTTATCAAAGCTAACAATAAATGTATCGTTAATCTAATATTAAAACCTTAAGTCTTAACTTAAACGAGGCAAACTATTTTTATTATACCAAATTCATGTTTATCGGCTAATCTTAGGCTATTTTAACAATGTATTACGGGTCATTATTTTTGGCTGACTAAGCTTTAAAAGGTCCAGCACAGTAGGAGCAATGTCTCCTAAAACGCCATCTTTTATATCGTTTTCTTTATTCTTTTCAACCAGAATTAACGGTACCGGATTCGTTGTATGAGCCGTATTTGGAGAACCGTCTTCATTGATCATAGTTTCACTATTTCCGTGATCAGCGATTATGATACTGGAATAATTATTCTCCAGTGCAGTTGTAACAACCTTTTCAAGGCAAGCATCTACGGCTTCAGCTGCTTTTACAGCGGCCTCCATTACACCTGTATGACCTACCATATCAGTATTCGCAAAATTCAGGCAGATAAAGTCAGCTTCTCTTTTTTTCAACTCAGGA
>CAYWYT010000841.1:0-1001 GCA_964462665.1 uncultured Woeseiaceae bacterium
TGGATGCGCAACGGTAGCGCATCAATCCCGGCCTTGCTAGTGGAGCGGGTAGTGCCCGAACTCTTCTACAGCGTCAACCATCGCCAGAATATTCTCTGCAGGAACGTCATTCATTACAGTATGGACGGCGCCTATCATGCATCCGCCTCCCGGACCCATAATCTGCATGACGCGTCGCACTTCTTCTCGAACTTCCGCGACGGTGCCGAAAGGCAGGACGCGATGCGAGTCAATGCCGCCGCAAAATGCGATGTTCTTGCCAAATCGTTTTTTCAAAGCGGGCAGGTCGGACATAGTGCCGGCCGATGTTTGTATAGGATTTAGAATATCGACGCCCATTTCGATGAAGTCCTCGATCAAAGGAACGACATCGCCATCGGAGTGAAACAATATCTTGGCCTTGGTCCGCGACTTGATGAAGCTGATAAAGTCAGCGTGGATCGGCTTGAGGATCTCGCGGTACATTTTTGGTGAAATCATCAGGCTTGATTGCGTGCCCAGATCATCGCCAATCTTGATGATATCGACGTTGTCGCCAAGCTCGTCCAGGAACGGCCCCATCAACTGCTTGCAATGCAGTGCGATTCTCTCCATTAAAGCGCGAGCAAAATCCGGATATAAGGCCATGTTGAGCAGAAATGTTTCCATGCCTTGCATTGCGTAGGCGCGTTCGAAGGGAAACAACAGCCAGGGCGTCGCAAGAATTGCGTATTCATTCTCGTCGGCCAGTTTCCTGGCTTGAGCGCGAACGTGTGCGATGCGACTAGGGTCGCTCATATCGGGCCACCCCTGATACGCCTCGATATCCTCCAGCGTCGTAGCGTCCGGCATTGGATGAACGCTGGGAAACCAGTCGTCGGGCCCTAATTCAGTTTGCCCGCTACCCCAGGAGTCAACGTAGTCGCTGTGTGGGTCGCGCTGGCGGTTTGCTTGCAGGACTGCTTCGGGCTCGAGATCGAGTACACCACGAACGTCGCTGTGCAGCCGCTGCATTGTTTGTT
>CAYWYT010000842.1:0-1000 GCA_964462665.1 uncultured Woeseiaceae bacterium
ATTATTAAATAGAAATCTGATGAAACAACTATTCTATCTGTTTATTGCTGTTTTATTTTTGGGCTTGTCGGCCTGCAATTCGGCACCCAAAACAGTTGCAGCCTCCAATACCCTCACTGAGCAGGAAAAGAATGATGGCTGGGTCCTTATGTTCGACGGTACAAGCACGGAGGGATGGCGTGAATACGACGCTAAAGTTTTTCCGGATACTGGATGGCACATCGAAAATGGCATGCTGGCATGTGAAAACTCAGGGAATGGAGAAGCTGGATTTGGCGGTGACATCATGTTCGACAAACAATTCACCAACTTCCATTTCAAAGTGGACTGGATGATTGAAGAAGGAGGCAATTCCGGAATCTTCTACCTGGCTCGTGAGCTGGAAGGGAAGAAAATCTGGTACACCGCTCCGGAGTATCAAATCCTGGATAACTTTGGGAATCACATTGACAATACCCTCGGTGAAAATGGGAACAGGAGGGCTGGAAGTCTTTACGACCTGATTCCTCCCGATCCCCAGAATGCCAAAGGACCTATGGAGTGGAATTCAGCGGAGATTATCTCCTATGAAGGAACCATTGCTTATAAAATGAATGGTGAGAACACCATAGAATTTCATCTCTGGACCGATGAGTGGAAAGAGATGATTGCCGACAGCAAATTCCCGGACTTCAATCCTGATTTTGCGGATGTTGCCAAGACCGGTTATATCGGTCTCCAGGACCACGGTCATGCCGTCTGGTTCCGGAACATCAAGATCAAGGAGTTGTAGGCAGTTTCTAATTTACCGACTATAATATTGAAAAAGAGGCCCTTCCGTACGGGAGGGCCTCTTTTCTATGCTAAAAGGTTGACAGCTCCTTATAGAACCACTCCCTCCATGGATTTCTCCAGTTCACGGGCATTGGTCAGGAACTCATCAACACTCATTTCCATGAAATAGAGCAGACCATTGGCTGATCTTGTACGGGGATTCTTGCTCTGGTAGAAGGTGTTCTTA
>CAYWYT010000843.1:0-1000 GCA_964462665.1 uncultured Woeseiaceae bacterium
TTATTGTCCATTGCATACTCCCCTGGCATTCATTAGTTGAAAAGCGGCCCGTCAAACCAGCCGAAAACATCTGCCGCGACAAACACAATCGGGTAGATAGTTCCGAATAGGAGTAAGCCGCGAGAATATCTTTTCCAGAAGGCACCAGAGCCGGCCGAGTAGGCAGTAATCGCATAGCCTCCTGCGAGCAGCAGTGGTCCACTAATTAGCAACTGGCGGGCAAATAAATCTGCGGTCGCGACGACGGCCACATAGCTAAGACCGAGAACATGCTTTGCCGCCTCCTGCAAATCACCGGCGAGCTGCGGCGCATTACCAAACAACATGTCCCAGGCGACCAGTACCACGGACATCACAAGAACTGATGGCAACGCCGCAATCGGACTAAGCACCACTGCACAAACGGCTCCGACAGCGTTGCGCAATCTGGCCGCCGTCAGGAAATTTGTCTTTTTTCGTGGCGAGTCAGCTCGTTCTACTGATTTGCGATCGCGCATTCGCCCGGCGGCTGAACTGGCCGTCGACTTGACGGCCAAGGCGCCATCTCGCAGCGCCCGCGCCGGCCTCGAGAACAGGTTCGGCCACTCCTCTCTGCGCTTCGGAGAAAAATAGATCCAGGCCAGTTCTGCAATGCCCAGCAACAAAACAACCCAGCCATACCACTCCGGTAGCCACCCTATGCCGATAGATACCACGACCAACGAAATAAACAGCTTGGGGAAAATCCCGTGAGGAGCAGGAGCGATAGAAAAATATCGTTCATTCGCTGATTTTAACGCCGCCGTATCCCATCGTGACAGGAACTGGGTCGAAGCAAACACACACAAAACGGACTATCGAAACGAAAGCAGCCTAGTCGGCAAGGCCCACGGATTTCAGGTACGCGGGCCAGCGAGGGTCGGCATGCAGCGACCGCAGCAGTGGCGAGATACCCGACCAGCTTGCACCCGGGTCACGATAAGTGGCCGTGTGGCTCAGCCACTTAAACGCTGTTTCGGTC